>JAJQBS010000082.1 GCA_021203145.1 Lachnospiraceae bacterium
AACTACGGAGTAAATTTTCCGTAGTTAGTCCCAAAAAACACGGAGTTATCGTGTAAAATACCGGTACTGCTGATCGCGGTTTTGATTCTGGCGGCTGTCGTGGCGATGATCTATTCGTCCGAGATTTTTCACGCGAAGTCTTATTACAATCTGCTGGATGTGCAGACGGGCGACTTTACGGAGGAGGTCGCGGAGATTTCCTATGATAAGATTCCGATGCTGGATAAGGACTCCAGTGTGCAGCTGGGCAGCCGCGCCCTGGGGGCACTGAGTACGACGGATGCCAGCCTGGTGTCACAGTTTGAGGTTTCTGATGAGGAGTATTCGCAGATTAATTATCAGAATAATCCGGTGCGTGTGGCGCCGCTGCTTTATGGAAATATCATCAAATGGTTTAACAACCGCTCCGAGGGGCTTCCGGGTTATATTATTGTCAACATGGTGACGCAGGAGGCGAGCCTGGTCAAGCTGGACGAGGGCATGAAGTATTCGACCGGCGAGCATTTCGGGCGCAATCTTTACCGGCTGCTGCGATTCCGCTATCTGACGATGATGTTCGGCGATGTGAATTTTGAGATTGACGAGGACGGTACGCCCTGGTGGGTTTGCTCGCGCACGGTGCGGCGGATCGGCCTCTTTGGCGGCACGGACACGGAGGGTGCGGTGCTGGTGAACGCGATCACCGGCGAGAGTACCTATTACGAAGAGGTTCCGACCTGGGTGGACCGTGTTTACTCAGCAGATCAGCTGGTGGTGCAGTACAATTACCACGGTACGCTGGTCAACGGCTGGATCAATTCCTGGTTGGGCCAGAAGGGGATCACGACCACCTCGGACGGCTACAATTACATCGCGATGAATGACGATGTGTATCTTTACACAGGTGTGACCTCAGCGGGAAATGACGAGTCGAATGTAGGCTTTATCCTGGTCAACCAGCGGACGAAGGAAGCACGGTATTACAACATTCCGGGGGCGACAGAGTATTCCGCGATGTCTTCCGCCGAGGGCGCGGTGCAGCATCTGGGCTATGATGCAACCTTCCCGATTCTTTTGAATATTTCGGATGAACCTACGTATTTTATGTCTCTGAAGGATTCGGCGGATCTGGTGAAAATGTATGCGATGGTCAATGTCACCGACTATCAGATCACGGCGACCGGCAGCTCCGTGGCTGAGTGCCAGGCAAATTATGAGGAGCTGCTGATTGAGAACGGCGTCAAGGTGACCGATCCGGTGGAGATCGTGGAGAAGGATACCGATACGGTTACGGGCACGATTACGGACATCCGCACCGTTGTCGTCGATGGCAACACGATTTTCTACATTTCGCTGGGCACGGAGGATTATTACGCAGTTTCCGCGGCGGACGATCCTGACACGGTGATTTACGATGTGGGCGATGAGGTCACAATCACGTATTACCTGGAGGAGGACGACGCGGAAGATACCGTAGAAAGCTCAGAAGAAACCGGAAAAACAATATGGACGGGAATTTCCGTGGAGTAAAAGGAAAGATGGTTGGAACTGGAACATTGATCAATGTGGCCGCGATCGTGGCGGGCGGCCTGATTGGTCTGGCCGGCAAAAAGCGGATGAATGACCGGCTGCAGGAGACGATGATGAAGGCCACGGGGATCTGCACGATGTTTATCGGAATCGCGGGAACTCTGGAAAAGATGCTGACGGTCAGTGACGGGGCTGTCAGCTCACAAGGGTCGCTGATGATCATCGCCAGCTTTGCGCTCGGGTCGCTGATCGGAGAGGGGCTTAATATTGAGCAGGCGATCGAGCGGTTTGGAGAATGGCTCAAACGCAGGAGCGGCAATGGGGACGACGCCTCCTTTGTCAATGCCTTTGTGACGGCTTCCTTCACTGTCTGCATCGGAGCCATGGCGATCGTCGGCTCTATCCAGGATGGGATGCAGGGCGACCCGACTACACTGATGATGAAAGCAATTCTGGACTTTCTGATCATCATGGTCATGACAGCATCTCTTGGAAAAGGGTGTATTTTTTCAGCCATCCCGGTCGGGATTTTTCAGGGATCCGTCACGCTTCTTGCGAGTGTTCTGGCGCCGCTGATGACAGAAGGGACGCTGAACAGTATTTCATTGGTTGGCTCAATGCTGATTTTCTGTGTCGGAGTTAATCTGGTCTGGGAGCGGAAGCTGAAGGTGGCGAATATGCTGCCTGCGATTGTGGTAGCGGCGGTGTGGGGCGCGTTTCTGTGAACGACTGATCCATGCTGCGTTATTATCGATAACAGGAAAAAACTGGCAGTATAATCGCATACAGAAAAACAGGATTGCATCGGGGAAACAGGAGTAAGATGGGCGATTTAAAGAATTCAGATTACAGACAGAAAACAATATTGATTTTTGGCGGTACCATAGAAGGCCGTCAGGTGTCCGATTATCTGTGTGAGCGTCATGTCGCGCATACGGTCTGTGTCGCCACGGAATATGGAGAAGAGGTTCTGCGGCCGCGACGACAAAATTCTGCGCAGATGGATTACGCTCAGATGGAAGTGGATCAGGGTCAGATGGAAGTGCACCAGGGTCAGATGGAAGTGGACCAGGGTCAGATGGAAGTGGACCAGGGTCAGATGGAAGTGCACCGGGGACGGATGGACGAGGAGCAGATCCGGGAGTTTCTGCGGAATGCTTCTTATGTGCTGGTGGTGGACGCGACCCATCCCTATGCGGTCGAGGTGTCGAAAAATATCCGCGAAGCCTGTCAAAAAGAACGGGTACCTTATATCCGCTATCTGCGCGGGGACAGTGCAGGGACGGGCATGTCGGGGGCGGTTTATGTCGACTCGGCTCTGGAGGCGGCGCAGTATCTGGAGACGCGCCAGGGCGGCATTTTTCTGACGACGGGCAGCAAGGAGCTGCATGTTTTTACGGAGACTATTTCTGACAAGGGTCGCCTGTTTGCACGGGTACTGCCGACGGCAGAGGTGATCGACTCCTGCCGCGCTCTCGGTTTGGAGGGAAAACAGATCTGCGCGATGCAGGGTCCATTTTCCGCAGAGATGAATACCGCGATGCTCCGGCAGACCGGCTGTGCCTTTCTGGTCACAAAAGAGACCGGATCATCCGGCGGATTTCCGGAAAAGCTGGAAGCTGCAAAGGCATGCCGTGCAACAGCTATCATTGTCCGCAGACCACACGAGACGGGGGCGGACTGGACAGAGGTGAAGGCACGGATGGAAGCGGTGATTTGTGCAGATGCGCAAGCTTTTCCAGAATCGAATCTCGTTTATTCGGAAGCTTCCGGACCCCGAAATGCAGAAGAAGAAAAAAACGCCCGCATAGAGGCACCACAAAAAGAAAGGAAAGCGTCTGCGCCTGAAGACCGTGAAGCCCCGGAGGCGGATTACGATAAGGGCGGGTATCCAGGGACAGACGAAGAGACCGGCGGCTCATCCCGCAGGATCAGCTGCATCGGGATCGGCATGGGGACGCCGGAAACGCTGACCTGCGAGGCCGTTCGCGAAATCTCGGAAGCGCAGGTTCTGTTTGGAGCAGAGCGTATGCTGGACTGTGCGTACAGTCTTTTTCAGGAGCAGGGCGACGTAGAAGAGCCTGCGGCTTATGCCGGGCGGGCAGGGGTGAAAGGATCGGACAGATCGTTCTGTTCCGTTGCCGGACGGGCCGAAGAAGGAGAAACGGCCAGAGACTTTTTTGCTGACGGCAGGGAGACATCCAGGGGTTATCCGGTGATGATACCGGAATACAATGCCGGGAGAATCCGTGACTGGCTCGCGGAGCACCCGCAGTACCGCCGCGTGGCGATCCTGATGTCCGGCGACGTTGGGTTTTACAGCGGAGCCAGGCAGGTCGCGGAGGCTTTCCAGGGCGAGGACGTCCGCTATTTCTGCGGGATTTCCTCCATTGCCTATTTTGCGTCAAGGATTCCGACGCCCTGGCAGGACGCGAAGCTTTTAAGCGCCCATGGGAAAGAGCTTGCGATTACAAATTATGTGAAAAAATATCCGAAGATTATTCTTCTGGCCGGCGGCGCCCGGGATGTCGGGGCGCTTTGCCTGAAGCTGATAATCGGCCATGTGGGAGATATCCGGGTGACGGTTGGATCGAATCTTTCTTATCCGGAAGAGAGGATCGAAACCGGAGCCCCGGGAGATTTTCTGGATTATCAGCCGCCTATTGCGCGAAACCGGGGAGATGGCACGGATTCGGCAGCCCGGAATCAATCATCCGACAGTGCAGATAAATCCTTCGGAACGGTTGAATCAGGATCCCAGAATCGTTCGTCCGATGTGGCAGATGGCTCTTTTGGGGAGACTGAATCAGCGCACCAGAGCCACCTGTCCGGCGGGGCAGGTGGCCTGTATGTCATGATGTTCGAAAATCCGCATGCGGGAAGCGTGGTCACGCCCGGCATTCCGGACGGTGAATTTGCGCGATGGGAAGAAGTACCGATGACAAAAGAGGAGATCCGGGCACTTTCTCTGTCTAAGCTGCGGCTGCGGGAGAATTCGGTCGTCTATGATGTGGGTGCGGGCACCGGCTCTGTATCCGTGGAGTGCGCAAAGCTCTGTACGGAGGGAACGGTTTATGCTATTGAACGCGATCTGAGGACCATAAATCTCATTGAACAGAATTACTGGAAATTTGGCCTTTCCAACGTGATACCGGTTCATGCGTCCGCGCCGGACGGACTGCTTAAGCTGCCGGCGCCGACGCACGCGTTTATCGGAGGCAGCTCCGGAAATATGCCCGAAATTATCGAAACGCTTCTGGAAAAGAACCCGAACGTGCGCGTTGTGATCAATACGGTCACACTGGAGAGCATTGCCGAGGTGATGAAGCTGATCAAAAAGCGGAAAATAACGGATGCGGATATTGTACAGGTTTCGGTGTCGAAAGCCCGCAGCGTGGGACGTTACCATCTGATGAACGCGCTCAACCCGGTATATATCGTATCCTTCGGCGGAGAGGGCTGATGGCGGGGGTTTCTGGCTTTTGATTTCGATTTTCCGCGAAAACCGGGACATCAAATGCGTGCCGCCGGCACACGGCAGCAAAACATACGGGGGTTGTGATTTATGGAAAAAGAGACAAAAAAATATATTCTGCCCGCCGGCTTCGGGCGGAGGCGACGGCTGGTTATGCTGGTGATTTTTGCGGCAATGATGCTGGCAGGCCTTTTTTGGGATTTACGGTTTTTCGGAATCGGATTAAATCTGCTCGAAGAGCTTACCCTCATTCCGAGAGTGCTGGTTTATTTTATTTTCAGCGTGGCTGCCACAAAAATACTGATGTGGATCTACCGGAAATTTCTGCGGTACAGGCCGCTTGAAGAGTGCCAGGAGGACAAAGCGGAATGAGAAGACGTATGATTCGAATTTTCATCAGTTCGACGTTTGAGGAGTTCGAGACGGAGAGAAATCTGCTGGAGACAGAGACTTTTCCGGAGCTGGAAGCGCTGTGCCGGGCAAATGCTTTTTCCTTCCAGGTCATTGACCTGCGTTGGGGCGTGTCGCGGCAGGCGGCGCTGGACAATCAGACTGTACAGATCTGCTTTGATGAGATTGAGCGGTGCCAGCAGCTTTCTCCGCGCCCGAATTTTCTGGTGATGGCCGGGAGCCGTTACGGTTGGCGCCCACTCCCTTCGGATATTCCAAAGGACGAATGGCAGACGCTTACCCGGGGAATTTCTAAGGAGCAGTATGCGCTCCTTAGCGAATGGTATGTGCGTGACGAAAATGACCTGTCGGAGCGGTATTTTCTCAGGGCGCGCACGGGCGCTTACTTACAGGAAGCACTCTGGGGGCAAAAAGAGAGAGAGCTCCGGGAATGTCTCTTTTCGCTTGCGTCCAGGAGACTTACCGCGAAGGATGCCCTCCGCAAATACGGACTCTCTGCCACGGAGCAGGAAATCTGGCGAGGGCTTTTTGACTCGGAGGAAGCGAAGGAGCACACTTTTGTGATGCTCAAAGACGGGTATGAGACCGTCCAGTCGGATGAGGATGCTGACAGCGCGCGCCTTCTGCAGGAGCATCTGAAGCAGGAACTCTCTGGGCGGGAAGAGCGGCAGATCTGCGAGTATCGCGAAGGAGAGACGACTTATCTGGCGAAGGTAAGGACATTCCTTGAGGACATTATCCGAAAAGAGATCGCCAAGGCCGGGCAGATGGATGCCTGGCAGGACGAACAGGAAGCGCTTGAAGGCACGCTTCGCGAAGTAAACCGCTGTTACATAGACCGTCCGGGCCTGGACGACGCGTTTACGGCATTTTGCGAAAAAAACCGGGGCAGGGCCGTCCTGGTCACGGGATGTTCCGGCGCGGGAAAAAGCTATTTCCTAAAGCACTGGGTCTGTGAGAACACAGACCGTGCGGCAGGGTTTTTCCCGGACGCACAGCCGACTCGGCGCGGTGTGCTGGACGGGTTTTTCTTCTGCCTGAAAAACCTGGAATCGAAGGGGCTTCTGGATCATGCCGACGCGCCGCCCTCTTATGTGGAGAGTGAGGACTGGCTGCTGGGGCACTTACGAGGCATCGGCAGCGGGGATGGACAGCCCGTTGTCCTGATCCTGGACGCAGTGGATACGGTTTCGGACTGGCACCGTCTGCCGTTTGACCTGTTTGACGAAAAGCTGCCGGACGAGGTTACCATTGTAATTGGCTGCATTGACCGCACGGATCTGGGGATGGATGCGGACGCCCTGCGGATTCCGGCTTTTCCTGTGCCGGAGATGCAAAAAGAGGACGCGATGTCTATGCTTGCTCTGCGGCTTGAGCAGAAAAAGCGCAGACTGACAGAGGAGCAGGCTGGGATGCTGAAAAAGCGAATTTCCGGGGAGTGTACGCCTCTATATATTGAGATTTTGTCGGATTTTAGCCGGAAATGGAAAAGCACTGACGGGGAAAGCACGCCGTCCAGGCTCCCGCAGGAGATGTTCGTTTCGCAGGAAAGGATGGTGCGCGCATGGCTGGATGATCTTGGCAGCGGCGGCTACCCGGTTCTGCACCGGCACGCGCTCGCGTATCTGGCGCTCTCGGCGGATGGACTCTCCGAGACGGAAATGCTTGCCCTCCTGACCAGAGATCCCGAGGTGCTCGAGGAGGTCCGCGGCGAGACAAAAAAGACAAGTAAAAAGGAGTGGACATTTACGGCGATTCCTCCTGTACTGTGGGCCAGACTGTTTTATGAGATCCGGGAGAACCTCTCCGAGCTTTACCAGAATGGGAGCCTTCTGATGCGCTTCCGCCATCAGCATTTTGTCGGCCAGGTTTCTGAAATGATGGGGGAGGACCTGACAAAGCTCGCGAAGAGAATGCGCGAGTACTTTTCCTCCCTGCCATGGAATACCATTTCGGGCGGCACCAGAGTGACGGCAAATCTCCGGAAAATAAGGGAATTGTACCATCTGAACGCGTTCCTCGGCGATACGGCGAGAATGCAGCAGCTTCTTTCGGAACCATTTTATGTGGACGGCTGTATCCGGCATGGCATGTACCGGGAGGTTGTCACGCAGATTGCAGAATTTGTCGATCAGACCCCTTACAACATGCCCTGGCTGCTGCGGACCAGGCGCCTTCTGTGGGAAAAAGCCAGACTTTTGCAGACATTTCCGGACAGCTACCTGCAGGCAGCGGCCGAAGCCCGCCTTGCGGGGGACGAGGAGCTGAAGGCCGTGGGAAAGACCTGCCATTTTGTATCGGAAAGCCGGTCCGGCGAGATTGTCACCATGGAGATCCCGGGCAATTCCTTTGCTGTGAGCAGGGATAAGATCCTCGCGGTTCTTTCCGGGGGAGTGCTCCGACTCTATGATATGAAGAATCACGTCGCGCTGGACGCGGTGCGCAAAACAGGGACGGACATGGGGGCTTTGTACTGGCAGGGAGAAGAGCTGGTCTGCCGGACGGAATATTTTCGGACTCGTTATCGGTATACGAAGGGACATCTGAGCGAGATATCCAGGGAAGAGTGTCCGGGGATGACGCATCTTCTGGACGCGGATGAACAAAGCATCCGGGATGCCGGCGGATGGGCTGAGAGGGCACAGATTTTTACAGACGCCGAGCTGAAGGAAGGGAAGATTTGCTACGTAGATCCGGTTGACAACCGGCAGAAGGAATTTTCTCTGCCTCTGGATGCCAGGAAAAATCTGTATCTGACCGTGCACGGTCAGATGCTCGCGCTCCTGACGGACGGCTGCCTGCTCCAGATCTACGATATGGAGCGAAAGCTGGTTGTGGCGGAATATGAGTATCTGATGATGGAGCGGATCTGCTGGTCCGAATCCGGTGAGGATCTTCTTCTGATACTGTCAAACGGGAGGGTCGCGCTGGTGCCGTGCCGCGGAAATGGTGTGGAAAAACCTTTCTCCGGTGAAAGCCGGAACCGGACGCTGATGGACCGGCTGCTTGCGGCAGATTCCGCATCCATTATCTTTACAGAATTTTCTTTATCGAAAAAAGGAGACTACCCGGTACAGAATCCGTTTAACCGGAATGATTCGAGGGCGCCTCTGTATGCTGCCTTTTCCAGAGAAAAAGGCTGGATCGCCTGCTATTACTACTATGCCGGAGAGAGCATCGTAAAGGTATATGATCTGGATGGTGAGAAAAAAACGCAGACCTTTCTGGCAGATCCTATTTATCAGCGGGATTCTGTCGGATCTCCTTTTTACGCCTCCGAAGACGGGGAAAGGCTGATCCTCATTTCCTTTGGCCGGGAGCATGTGCTGGATGTCGCGGCCGGCCGTTGGAGGGCAGGCAGGCAGTCGGCAAAGAGGCAGGAGACAAATGCGCTCTCCGAAAAAATTGTGACCGGATATGCCGAATTGATCCAGGACTGGATGCCGAAAATCATCAGAACCGAGGAACCGCAGCCGGGTAAAAAGGCTCTCCGCGACCGGATTCTGGATGCTCTGATCCGGTGCATGGAGATCCCGTTTTCCCGGCTGATGGGAATGCGCAGGAAGTCTTATTTGAACGGAAAATTGAACGCAGAGCTCGCCCGCGACCGGATTCTGGCATTGCCGCTTTACCGCCGGGAGGATGCCTGCTGGCTGGTGGATCCGGAGCATGGGCTGATACAGGTGTTCGACTCCGAGGGAAACTGTATTGGAAGAGAGCAGAGGAATGAGCGGATTCTCTCCTATGAGATGGACGGGCAGGCGCTTACGATCCTGGAGGAAGGAACCTTTGCCTTCGAACGCATTTATCTGCGGCAGATCACGGCCTGAATATTCGAAACAGATGGAATTTTCAGGCTGCGGGTCATGCCTGTAACATGGAATTTTTGGAAAAATGAGAAAAAATATGGAAATATTTGTATGTTTTGGCATATAATGATACAGGGAGAGTGCGAAGCACGGAGAAATCTGCAGATATCATAAATGAATTCTCGAGAGAAGGTGGACAAATGACAATCCGTGAGAGAACGGAAGAGCTGGAGCATCAGATTTTCAGCCCATATGCGTCCTTCAGTGACCAAAGCAGAGGGCGAGACAGGGAGGAGCCGCAGTGCGACATCCGTACGATCTACCAGAGAGACCGGGACCGGATCATTCACAGCAAGGCATTTCGCCGCCTGAAGCAGAAGACACAGGTGTTTCTGATCCCGGAGGGCGATCACTACCGCACCCGGATGACGCACACTCTGGAGGTATCCCAGCTCTCTCGCACGATTGCAAAGGCGCTGCGCTTAAATGAGGACCTCACGGACGCGATCGCGCTCGGCCACGACCTGGGGCATACGCCGTTTGGACATGCCGGTGAGCGTGCCCTGGATGAGGTTTGTCCGTATGGGTTCGCGCATTATCAGCAGAGTGTGCGTGTGGTGGAGCTGCTGGAAAAAATGGGGGAGGGGCTGAATCTGACCTGGGAGGTGCGGGACGGCATCCTCAATCACCGCACGGCGGGACATCCGGGCACTCTGGAAGGGCAGGTTGTGCGGTATTGCGACAAGATAGCATACATCAATCATGACATTGACGACTCGGAACGTGCCGGGATTCTCAAAGAGACAGACATTCCTGACGAGAGCCGCCGGATTATCGGAGATACGACCCGGAAACGCCTGAATACGCTGATCCATGATGTGGTGGAAAACAGTGAGGGGCAGGATCATATCACAATGTCCCCAAAGATGGAGACGGCGATGCACGATCTGCGGGCCTTTATGTTCCGGAGTGTTTATCTCAACCCGGAAGCCAAAAGCGAGGAGGGAAAAGCAGTCCGGATGATACAGGAGCTTTACCGCTACTATAACGCGCATCCGGATCAGCTGCCGGAAGAATATCAGAATCTGATGAAGCTGCGCGGCGAGCCGCAGGAGCGCGTGGTCTGCGATTACATCTCCGGCATGACAGATTTGTATTCCATCCGAAAATATACCGAGCTGTTTGTGCCGCAGTCCTGGCAGGCGTAGATCCGCCGGACGCCGGGGAAATTCCTGCAGATGAAGAACCATCGGACAGTCTTTCGGGCGCAGGGAGAATATCCGGCAGATATTGAGCTGTCGGCCGGATCTGCCAGACGCCGGGGGAATACTGTCCGGATATACAGAGAAGGGAGCGAGAGGAGGCGTTGGAATGTATTTTTCGGAAGACCTGATCGAAGAGATTCGTCTTCAGAACGATATAGTGAGCGTGATTTCCGGCTATGTAAGACTGCAGCGCAGGGGAAGCAATTATTTTGGACTTTGTCCGTTTCATAATGAAAAATCTCCGTCTTTTTGCGTGAATCCCGGCAAGCAGACGTATCATTGTTTTGGATGCGGTGCGGGCGGAAGTGTCTTTAGCTTTATCATGCAATATGAAAACTATACCTTTCAGGAGGCAGTGCATCTTCTGGCTGATCGTGGCGGCATCTCTCTTCCGCAGGAGGAGTATTCCGAGGAGGTCAGACGGGAGAGGGACCTGAAAACCAGTGTGATGGAGCTAAATAAGACTGCCGCGAAGTTTTACTATTACCAGCTGCGCTCCCCTCAGGGGAAGCGCGGGATGGATTACCTGAAAAACCGGGCTCTCAGCGATGAGACGATGAAGCATTTCGGCCTCGGCTATGCCGGGCCGGACGGTACGCTGCTGTACCGCTATCTGAAGAAGCAGGGGATTTCTGACCAGCTTCTGAAGGATTCGGGGCTGATGCAGGTGAATGAGCGGCAGGGAATGTACGATAAATTCTGGAACCGTGTTATGTTCCCGATCATGGATATCAACCACAGGGTCATCGGATTCGGCGGCCGCGTGATGGGAGACGGCAAGCCCAAATACCTGAATTCGCCGGAGACGGTGGTTTTTGACAAGGGAAGAAATCTTTATGGACTGAATTTTGCGCGGTCGTCGAGAGAAAAGTACCTTCTGGTCTGCGAGGGCTACATGGATGTCATTGCCCTGCACCAGGCCGGATTTACGAATTCTGTGGCTTCTCTTGGCACGGCGTTGACAAGCCAGCATGCGACGATTCTGAAACGCTATACGGACGAGGCCATCCTGACCTATGACAGTGATGAGGCCGGCATCCGGGCGGCCCTGCGGGCGATTCCGCTGCTGAAGGAGGCCGGCGTGTCCACGCGCGTGCTGCATATGGATCCCTGCAAGGATCCGGACGAGTTTATCAAAGCCTATGGGGCGGATGCGTTCCGGGAGCGGATCAGCCGGGCGGAGAACAGCTTTTTATTCGAGCTTTCCGTGATGGAAAAGTCCTATGATATGAAGGATCCGGATGGCAAGACCAGGTTTTTCCAGGCTGTTGCGGCTAAAATTGCCGGTATGGAGCTGGAGATTGAACGGGAGAATTACATTGAGGCCGTCGTCGCCAGGTACCAGACCTCCTATGAGGGTCTGCGGAAAATGGTGCTGAACACCCTGATGCAGGGAACCCCTGCGCGTACGGCTTCTCGTTCGACCGTGGAGCGGGAGCATCGGGAGCGTGACCGCCGGGGAGAGAAGGACAGCGGAATTCTGAAATCCCAGCGCCTGATCCTGACCCGGCTGGTCGAGTACCCTGCCCTGTTTGCGACGGTGTCCGCCTGCATCCGTCCGGAGGATTTTTCGGATGGGCTGTACCGGGAGGTAGCCGCGATGCTGTACGGTCAGCTGGAAAATAATCAGGTAAACCCGGCGCGGATAGTGAATCATTTTACGGAACCTGAGCAGCAGAGGCAGGTTGCGCAGATTTTTAACACGGATTTGCCAACTGAGACGGTCGGAGAGCAGGAAAAAGCGATTATAGATTCGATCCGCCTGATCATAAGACATGCGATGGATCAGCGCAAGGCC
Organism: Lachnospiraceae bacterium; assembly: GCA_021203145.1. GTDB lineage: Bacteria > Bacillota > Clostridia > Lachnospirales > Lachnospiraceae > Choladousia. The sequence goes on from JAJQBS010000082.1 coordinate 12,268, forward strand.
GCCCTGGATCCGACCGACATGAAGGGACTGCAGGACTGGATGACCGAATCAAAAAAAAGGCAGGACGATCTGAAAGGGCTGCATATTTCCCTGCCACGCGGGAAAGAATAAAGAAGGATTATATCGTAGTTGTAAAGGCAGGAAGCGAATGGAAACGACAAGGGCGGTTTTTCGCGGTGAAATGGAACAGTTACAGAGGCTGCCGGACGGGCAGAGCAAAAGAAGCACCGGGAAACCGCTGATGAAAATTCCGGATGCGGAAGATCCAGCAGCGGACGGCGGGGGAGGCTTCGCGGTGAAAGATGTTGCATGCGGGAGAGGTTTCTCGGCGGAAGCCATTGCAGCGGACGGCGGGGGAGACTTTCTGGTGGAAGACGTTGCAGCGGACGGCGGGAGAGACTTTCTGGCGGAAGCCGTTGCAGCGAACGGCGGAGGAGATTTTCCGGCGGAGGATTTCGCCTCGGATGGCGGGGATGAGTTCCTGCCGGAGGAGTTTGCCTGGGAGGATACCGGACGGGATGATGCCGGGGATGCAGCTGCTCCGGGGTTTCGCGAGACGGACCTGGTTATGGAAGGTATTCCGACAGATGATCCGGTCCGCATGTATTTAAAGGATATCGGGCGCATCCGGCTTCTTAGTGCCGAGGAAGAATTATCTCTCGCGAAAAGGATGAGTGAAGGGGACGAAAATGCTAAGGCAAGACTTGCGGAAGCAAATTTAAGGCTTGTGGTCAGCATCGCAAAGCGATATCGCGGACGGGGGCTGCAGCTGCTTGACCTGGTGCAGGAGGGAAACCTGGGGCTGATGAAGGCGGTGGACAAGTTTGACTATCGGAAGGGCTACAAATTCAGCACCTATGCGACCTGGTGGATTCGTCAGTCCATCACGCGCGCGATCGCTGACCAGGCCAGGACCATTCGGATCCCGGTGCATATGGTGGAGACTATTTATCGTGTGACGCGCACCTCCCGTCAGCTGCTGCAGAGGTTTGGGCGCGAGCCGACTGCCCAGGAGATCGCCGCAGAGCTTCATATGGAGACGTCCCGTGTGGCTGAAATTCTGAAAATTTCGCAGGATCCCATTTCTCTGGAGACGCCTGTCGGGGACGAGGAGGAGACGCACCTCGGGGATTTTATCAGCGATGATCATACCCCGGTACCTGCAGAAGCAGCGACGTTTCTGGTCCTCAAGGAACAGCTGCTTGACGCACTTTCCACCCTGACCAGTCGTGAGCAGAGAGTTCTGTGTCTCCGCTTTGGGCTGGAGGATGGACAGCCCCGGACGCTGGAGGAGGTCGGAAAAGAATTTTGTGTGACCAGAGAGCGGATCCGCCAGATTGAGGCAAAGGCTCTCCGCAAGCTCAGGCATCCGAGCCGGAGCCGGAAGCTGCGGGACTATCTGGACTGAGGAGCTGCCACGAAAGAACCGGGCTGCGGCGAGGCTTTTAGAACCTGCGACCCGCGTATCAGGTGCTTAAAAATGATTTCTTGCGCAAAATGGCAAAATTTTGGTTCCGGTTTATCCGGGGCGGGCGGTGCAAGATGCATGAGTGATTGGCCGACAGCTCCTTCGTTCGCCCGGCACCATCTGAAACGCGATTCATAAATGAGAAAACGCCCGGACGCAGAGATTTGCAAATGAGAAAACGCCCGGACGCAGAGATTTGCAAATGAGAAAACGCCCGGACGCAGAGATTTGTAATTGAGAAAATGCCCGGATGCAGGGATTTGCCCTGGAGATATAGGAATATAGGATATGAAGCTTTCAAAACGACTCTCGGCGGTCGCCGCTATGGTAACGCCCGGAATGACCCTTGCGGACATCGGGACGGACCATGCGTACATACCAATTGATTTAGTAGAAAGAGGAGTGATCCCCCGCGCTATCGCAGCGGACGTCCATCCCGGACCGCTCCTGCGCGCGCAGGAGCATATTCGGGAACGGGGCCTCGCTGACCGCATCTGTACGCGGCTTTCTGACGGGCTGTTGGCTTTCGCCCCGGATGAGGCGCAGAGCATTGTAATTGCCGGGATGGGCGGCGCCCTGACTGTCCGGATTCTGCAAAATGGAGCGGAGCTGTTTGAAAGGGAAAAAGCTTCCTGCCTGCAGACGCAAAAGGGTGTGCAGGAATTGATTTTGCAGCCACAATCTGAGATCGCCCATGTGCGTGCCTGGCTGTGGCGGAATGGCTGGGAGGCGGTGCGGGAGGACATGGTCTTTGAGGACGGTAAATATTACCCGATGATGAAGGCAAAACGGTGTATGCACAGTTCACGCATTTTTGCCGTCCCGGAACCATTCGCCGGCTCGAATCCCCTGTCTCTGGAATTTGGGTCAAAGCTTTTAGAAGCCAGGCATCCCGTACTGCGGGAGTATCTTCAGAAGGAAAAAGTCAAGCAGGAACAGATCCTGACAGCCCTTGCGGGACAAACAGGCCAGAAGGCGCTTTCGCGTGCGCAGGAAATCCGGCAGAAGCTTGCGCTGGTGGATGCGGCTCTGAGCCTGTATGACACAGGAGCATTTTCCTGACCCGGATAACTATAGTCTAACGAAGCCAGGAGAATAGAGATTATCATGGATGAAAAGAACATAACTATTTATATAGAAGGAATCCCGGAAGAATACCCCACGGGAACGACCTGGCGCGAGATTGCGGATGCGCACCAGAGCGATTTTCCGTACCCGATTGTGCTGGTAAACGCAGACGGCAGACTGCGCGAATTGACAAAAGAGGCCGCAGACGGCTGCCAGGTGCGTTTCCTGACGCTGAAGGACAAGGCAGGCTGCGACACCTATCGGCGTTCCTTAGTACTTCTGATGCTCAAGGGCATTTACCACGTGGTCGGCGACAACCGTCGGCTTAAGCGCGTCAGCGTCCATTTTTCCGTGGGCGAGAGCTATTATTGCACCATGCAGGGGGAAGTTGCGCTGACGCAGGGATTTCTGGACGAAGTCAGGGCATATATGCGCTCACTCGTCCAGGATGCCGCGCCGATTAAAAAGAGCACCATTGATACCTGGGAGGCCTGCGAAAGGTTCCACAGATATGGGATGTATGATAAGGAGGAGCTTTTCCGCTACCGCCGCTCCTCAAAGGTTAATATTTACAATCTGGAGACCTTTGAAGATTATTTTTACGGTTACATGCTCCCGGACGCGTCTTACCTGACCTGCTTTGACCTGCGTCTGTTTGAGGATGGCTTTCTGCTCTGCTTCCCGTCACTGGTGGAGCCGGGGAAGCTGGCCGAATTTACCCCGCAGGAGAAAATCTGGCAGACGCAGAAGGATGCACTTGTCTGGGGCGCGCAGCTGGGCATCCCGACCGTAGGTGCGCTCAATTCCTACATCGCCGGACACCAGGTGAAGGATCTGATCATGATCCAGGAGGCGTACCATGAAAAAAAGATCGCCGAGATGGCGGCGCAGATCGCGGCGTCGAGCCAGAAGCGCGTGATCCTGATCGCGGGGCCGTCCTCCTCCGGGAAAACGACCTTTTCCCACCGGCTCTCCACACAGCTTTCCGTCTGCGGGTTGAAGCCCCATCCGATCGAAGCCGACAACTATTTTGTGGAGCGTGAGCATACGCCGGTCGACGAGGATGGAAAGCCGAACTACGAATGTCTTGAGGCCATCGATGTGGAGAAGCTGAACGAGGATATGCTCTCTCTTTTGAACGGTGAGACGGTGGAGCTTCCGACATTTAATTTCAAGACGGGAAAGCGGGAATACAAAGGAAATACGCTCACCCTCGGCGGGCAGGACATTCTGGTCATCGAGGGCATTCATTGCCTGAACGATGCCCTGACTTACCGTCTGGACGCAAACCATAAGGTAAAGATTTACATCAGCGCGCTCACGCAGCTGAATATCGACGAACACAACCGAATCCCGACGACGGATGGGCGCATGCTGCGCAGGATGGTGCGAGACGCCCGTACCCGGGGCGCGAGCGCACAGAAGACCATCGACATGTGGCCCTCCGTCCGCCGCGGCGAGTCCAGCTACATATTCCCCTTCCAGGAGACAGCAGATTACGTGTTTAATTCCACATTGATCTACGAGCTGGCCGTCCTGAAACAGTATGTGGAGCCGCTGCTTTTCTCCATCCGCCCGGATGAGCCGGAATACGCGGAGGCCAGACGGCTGCTGAAGTTTCTGGATTATTTCCTGCCGATCCCCGCGGACGATATTCCGAACAATTCCCTGATCCGGGAATTCATCGGCGGGAGCTGCTTTGGAAATTAGGAAAATTGCGGGCATGCCTTTTAAAATAACCTGCCTGCGGGACGGATGGGAAGGATGGGAAAGAAGAAAAGGAAAGCTTTAAATACAAATGTAGATAAGTACCGGGTATTTGGCCTCGTGCTGACAGCAGCTGCCTGTGTGGCCATCATGATCACGGGGGTACTTTTGGATCGTTCTTCCTCTTGCCAGATCGTGGATTCCGAAGGAAACGTGCTGGCGACGGTCAGCCTGGAGAGTGGTACCTATGAGGTTGCCTGTGCGGAAGCTGACTGGGCGTATGCGGATATCGCGTTTCATGAGGCAGCGGAGCTTTTGGCGGATCAGGAGCAGATATCGGAGGAAGCGGCGCAGAAGAGGCTGGTGGAAAAGGGTGCTGCCATACACACTTACTTGCAGGAGGAGATTCAGGAGTCTCTGGCGGAAGCGGTCAGCCAGTCCTGGGAAGCGGCCACTTCCAATTCGGCAGGTGCCCTTTGCAATCTGGACGGAGATCTGATTGCCTGCTACAGTCACTCCTCCGACCAGGATGGCGTGAATTATGTGACATGGCCGACCTGGGCGGGCTCTACGATAAAGCCGATCAGCGTATACGGCCCTGTTTCAGCCTGGTTAGCGTAAAATTTTTGTAGGAAAAGTAGTAAAGGGAACACCTGTTTGTGTTAT
>JAJQBS010000033.1 GCA_021203145.1 Lachnospiraceae bacterium
CAAGGGGTTTTCACGCCCTTGTGATAATAAAAAAACTTTTAACTCACCAGTATTATTCCGGTTTCATCTGTTTCTGTATCCTTGTTCTTGTTTTTATTCCTGCATTTTTATGAACGGGTCTTTACTTTCCTGTTGTTTAAACCCCATGGATTTTGCACTTCAATGAATTTGTGGATCGCCTATTGTCTTAAACCCAGGGATTTTCTGCGACAATAATAATCGAAATCGTACAAAAATTAAAAAGAGTATTGACATCTGGGCTGAAATAAGATAACATACAGACGAAGATATAACACATAACAAATATAATTATAATTATAAAATATGAAGAGAAAAATAAAAATGGAAAATTTCTGACGGGAGGGATTGTTTTTTGTATAGCAAAGTATATACCGCTGCTTTAAATGGAGTACAGTGCAGGATTATTTCCGTGGAGACGGATGTGAGTGACGGTCTGCCCACGTTTTCGATGGTCGGTTACCTGGCGTCTGAGGTGAGGGAGGCCCAGGAGCGCGTGAAGACCGCGCTGAGGAATTCGGGTTACCCCATGCATCCGAAGCGTATCATGGTCAATCTGGCGCCGGCGGACATCCGCAAGTCCGGCTCCGGATATGATCTCCCGATTGCAGTCGCTCTGCTTATAGCACACCATTATCTGCCGTCCGATTCTTTTGCCTCCGTCTTTTTTGCCGGGGAGCTGGGACTGGATGGGAGTATCTGCAGGATTCCGGGTGTGCTGGGTATGGTGATGGAGGCAAGGAAGGCGGGGTTTACTTCCTGTATCATCCCACAGGAAAATGCGCCGGAGGGTGGCGTGATTCAGGGGATTGCTGTCTATGGAGCGGCTACGCTGCGGGAGGTGGTGAATCACCTGCTGCGGGTGAAAGAGCTTTCGCAGGTCACTATTAATATAGAAGAAAAGCTGCAGCTGCAGGGTCAGATGACGGAAATGGCGGAGGATTTTGCGGATATTCATGGGCAGACCATGGCAAAGCGGGCGGCAGAGATCGCGGCCGCGGGGATGCACAACCTGCTTTTGACGGGGCAGCCTGGCGTCGGAAAGACCATGATAGCGAGAAGAATTCCGGGCATTCTGCCCCCATTACACCCGGATGAGGCGCTGGAGGTTTCGCATATCCACAGCGTGGCCGGGACACTGCCGAAGGAAGGGATTCTGGTACGTCGGCCCTTCCGCATGCCGCATCATACAATCACGGCGGCAGCGCTGGCAGGGGGCGGCGCCATCCCGCAGCCAGGCGAGATCAGCCTTGCCCACAGGGGCGTGCTGTATCTCGACGAGCTTCCGGAATTCCAGAGGGAAGCTCTGGAAATCCTGCGCCAGCCCATGGAAGAAGGAGAAGTACGCATCTCGCGCAGCAGCGGGCAGTATGTCTTTCCCGCCGACTTTATGCTTGTCGCCTCCCGCAATCCGTGCTACTGCGGCTACTATCCGGATCGGACGCGCTGCACCTGCTCCGAGGGAGAGATCCGCAGCTACCTGCATCGCATCAGCCGCCCGCTGCTCGACCGGATTGATCTGCACGCGGAAGTGCGCCCGATCTCATACCAGGAGCTTTCCGGCAGCCATCAGGAGGAATCCAGCGCTCAGATCCGCGAGCGCGTCCTCCTTGCGCAGGACATACAAAGCCGGCGTTATCAGGGGACACCGATTCGTTTTAATTCCGGCCTGCCGGCGCCTCTCCTGGAGAAGTACTGTGCGCTGGGAGGGAAGGAGGATGCCTTCGTGCAGCAGATTTATGAGACGAAAAAGCTTACGGCCCGCGCCTGCCACCGGATGCTGCGGGTCGCCCACACGATCGCGGACCTGGACGGCTCCGAGAAGATCGGCATCCGGCATCTTAGCGAGGCAGTGCGGTACCGGCCGTCGAGGTTTCTTGAGTGACTGCAGGCAGGGAGGGTATTATGGAGAGAAATATCGATGTTATCAGAGATATCAATGGGAATCAGATTGTGGTGATAAATGATATTCGTTTTAAAGGGAAAAGAAATATTGACTGGGGTGAGGTTGAACGTTACTTAAAACAGTATATAGGAGAAATTATTGGGGTTTTTGAAACAAAGGACATGATTTATATTGGCAGCGATTTGCCTGACGAGTTTACGGGTTCAAAAGATACCGCAAGATTAAAGGGAACACAAGCAAATGCAGCACAAGGAATTCCTGAAATGATAGAAATAGCATATAACAAAAGATTCAAGGAAAATATGGAAAAGAAGCATGATGCAAATGCAAAATATGGATGGTATCGCTATGATTCAAGATTCGCGCTTCCTGTATTTGATAATGCTGGGAAGTTTTGCGTTACAATGTATTTTGTGTAGAACTTGTTATAAGACATGCGAGGAATAAAAGATTATATTTGTATGATGTTGTTAATATAAGAAAAGAAACGAGCACCCCGCTTTAGCATAAGCTGTACGGTAAAAAACCCACATCCCTTTTTTGTACTTATTATAGCTCAGAAAAAGGAAATGTCAAGCATTTTTTGAAAAGAAAATTGCTTTTTTCTGGAGGTAAATTGCATGGACGAATATTGGGAATGGTTTTGCAGCATTCCGGGCGTCTATCGGACGCAGAGGGAGATCCTGCTGCATTGTTTTCGGACGCCCGGGCAGGTATGGAAGGCCTCGGAGGAGGAATTGATCTACCTGCGTGACCGGGGCTGCCGGTGGATTCAGAAAGTAATTGAATATAAGAAGGTCTGCTCCCCGGATCAGGCGGTCGCGCTGCGGCGGGAGGCCGGGATTGAGTTTGTCGGTATGGAGCAGGAGGGCTATCCCGTACGGCTGGCATCCCTGCGTGATAAGCCGTACGGGCTGTTCTGGCGCGGGGAACTTCCGCCTGAGAATGTCCGGACTGTGGCAATTGTGGGTGCCAGGGTGTGTACGCCGGGAGGGCGCACGGCGGCGGAGACGATCGCGCGGGAGGTGGTAAGAGCCGGAGGGGCCGTCGTCAGCGGCGCGGCCTATGGGATCGACGGCGCGGCACAATGGGCAGCGCTCGAAGAAGGAGGAAAAAGCTACGCGGTGCTTGGAAGCGGGGTCGACCAGTACTATCCGGCCTCGCACAAAAAGCTTTTTGATCGGCTCGCCGGGCAGGGCGGTCTGATCTCGGAATTTCCGCCCGGTGTGAAGGCGATGCCTACGCATTTTCCGATGCGCAACCGGATCATCAGCGGCCTGTCGGATGTCGTGGTTGTGGTGGAAGCGCGGAAGAAGAGCGGCTCTCTGATAACAGCGGAGTTTGCCCTGGATCAGGGGAGGCAGGTTTATGCCGTTCCGGGACGTCCGGATGATGAGCTGAGCTACGGCTGTAATGAACTCATTTCACAGGGAGCAGGTCTTATTTTATCTGTGGAGAGCTTTGCGGAGCCGATTTTTCCCGAATATAAACGGAAGAAAAAGCATCCGACGGCCGACATTGCACTTGCACCTGCAGAAAAATTAGTGTATAGTAGTCTCGGTTTGTACGGGAAAACCCTGTGGGAGCTGGAAGAAAACACGGCTTTGTCGTTGTCTGATCTTAGCGACAGCCTGTTATCTCTTGAAATCAAAGGGCTGATACGGGAGACAGAGCAGAATTTTTATGTAAAAGTGAAGTGAGGTTTTTATGTCGAAGAATCTGGTGATCGTGGAGTCACCTGCCAAAGTAAAGACAATCAAGAAGTTTTTAGGTTCCAATTACGAGGTGATGGCGTCCGGCGGCCATGTCCGGGATCTGCCGAAGAGCCAGATGGGCGTGGACGTGGAGCACGGATTTGAGCCGAAGTACATTACCATCCGGGGGAAGGGGGATGTCCTCGCCCAGCTGAGAAAGGCGGAGAAAAAAGCCGATAAGGTATATCTGGCGACAGACCCGGACCGTGAGGGAGAAGCGATTTCCTGGCATCTGTCGGAGGCACTCAAAATTGCTCCCGAAAAGCAGAAGCGGATTACTTTTAATGAGATTACAAAAAGCGCGGTGAAGGAGTCGCTGAAGCACCCGCGCACGATTGATATGGATCTGGTGGACGCGCAGCAGACCCGCAGGATTCTGGATCGTATGGTGGGATATAAGATCAGCCCGCTCCTCTGGAAGAAGGTCAAGAGAGGATTGAGCGCCGGCCGCGTCCAGTCGGTCGCCCTGCGCATCATCGCGGATCGGGAGGAAGAGATCGCCGCGTTTATCCCCGAAGAATATTGGACGCTGGATGTGGAGCTTTTTGCGGGAAATGAGAAAAAGCCGCTGATCGCGAAGCTTTCCGGGATGATCAGCAATGGGTCCGACAGGAAGCTGTCCATCTCCTCCAAGGAGGAGATGGATGCGATACTGGACACATTGAAGGATGCCAGCTACGTGGTGGAGGAAGTGAAGAAAAGCGAGCGCACGAAAAAAGCGCCTCTGCCGTTTACAACGAGCACAATGCAGCAGGAGGCTGCCAATGTGCTGAATTTCTCCACACAGAAGACCATGCGCCTGGCACAGCAGCTTTACGAGGGCGTCGATATCAAAGGGAACGGTACGGTCGGCCTGATCACCTATCTCCGTACGGATTCCACGAGGGTTTCGGATGAGGCGACGGCGGCTGCGAAGGAATATATTACGGCAAATTATGGAGCTGCCTACGCGGCCTTTGCGGAGAACTCCTCCGGCGCGAATGGCAATGGCAAAAAGATTCAGGACGCGCATGAGGCGATTCGACCTTCTGATATTTCCAGGACGCCAACCATGGTGAAGGAGTCGCTTACCCGCGACCAGTTCCGCCTGTATCAGCTGATCTGGCGGCGTTTCGCGGCCAGCCGCATGACGCCGGCGCGCTATGAGACGACAGCCGTCCGGATCGGCGCGGCCGGGTATCGATTTACTGTTACCGCGTCCCGGCTCTTATTTGACGGATTCCGCTGTGTCTATACGGACAGCGAGGAGACAAAGGAGGAAGAGGGCGTCCTTCAGGCAGATATTGAAAAGGGAATGCATTTAAAGGCGGGCAGGACGGACGTCCGGCAGCATTTCACGCAGCCGCCGGCACATTATACCGAGGCCTCCCTTGTCCGTACGCTCGAAGAGCAGGGGATTGGCCGCCCGAGCACCTACGCGCCTACCATTACGACAATCATTGCCCGCCGGTATGTGGCGAAGGAAAATAAAAATCTGTATATGACCGAGCTCGGCGAGGTGGTCAATAATATTATGAAGGAAGCCTTCCCGGTGATTGTTGATGTGAATTTCACCGCAAATATGGAATCGCTTCTGGATTCGATCGGAGAGGGAAAGACCAGATGGAAGACCGTGGTGGAGAATTTTTATCCGGATCTGGACGAGGCCGTAAAGGCGGCGGAGGTGAACCTGGAGAAGGTCACGATCGAGGATGAGGTCTCTGATGTGGTCTGTGAGCAATGCGGCCGCAATATGGTCATCAAATACGGCCCGCATGGGAAATTTCTCGCCTGTCCGGGATTCCCGGACTGCCGCAACACAAAGCCGTTTCTGGAGAAGATCGGCGTACCCTGCCCGCTCTGCGGAAAGGATATCGTGATCAAAAAGACGAAAAAGGGGCGTCGCTATTTTGGCTGCGAAGGAGCCCCCCAGTGCGAATTCATGTCCTGGGCAAAGCCGTCCGCCAGCCGCTGCCCGCAGTGCGGCGGATATATGGTCGAGAAAGGAAACCGTCTGGTGTGCGAGGACAAATCCTGCGGAACGACGATTAGTGTTTAGCGGTTAGCGTTAGTGTTTTGTGGCTGGTGCCTGGGGAGAATGGTTCTTTTCGAGGCGCAGTCTGCTCTCATCGGAGTGCGTTGTGAATCTCCGACCGCATGGCGTGAGACTCCTCTGGGACACGGACAGAACAGAAACAAATTTGCCTAAATATATAATAAATTCGATAATTTCATATTGGTTTTCTGAAAATTTCGTGCTAATATAAGTTTTAAGAATAAAAAGAACGGAAAATTTATTTGATGTCTGCTGTACCTGAAGCAGAAAAAGTGATAGCATGAATATGGAGGAGGAATCAAATGAGTGTACAATTACTGGATAAGACCAGGAAAATTAACCAGTTGTTACACAATAATAACACAAGCAAAGTGGTATTCAATGACATCTGTGACGTGCTTACCGGGATCCTGGACTCCAACATTCTGGTGATCAGCCGGAAGGGAAAAGTTCTGGGAGTTGGATTGTGCGACGAAGTAGAGGAAATCAGAGAGCTGATCGTGGATCGGGTGGGCGGATTTATAGACCCGCTTTTGAATGAGCGCCTCCTGGGCGTCCTTTCCACAAAGGAAAATGTGAACCTGGAGACCCTCGGGTTTGTCGGAGAGAATGTAAAAAAATACCAGGCCATCATCAATCCGATCGACATCGCGGGAGAACGGCTGGGCACCGTATTCATGTATAAATATGGCAGCCAGTACGACATTGACGATATTATTCTCAGCGAGTATGGCACGACGGTCGTAGGCCTGGAGATGATGCGCTCAGTCAATGAGGAGAATGCGGAGGAGAGTCGGAAGATTCAGATCGTAAAGTCGGCGATCAGCACCCTGTCCTTCTCGGAGCTGGAGGCGCTGATTCATATCTTTGACGAGCTCGATGGCACGGAGGGAATTCTCGTCGCGAGCAAGATCGCGGACCGGGTCGGCATCACGCGCTCCGTGATTGTCAATGCGCTCCGCAAGTTCGAGAGCGCCGGTGTGATCGAGTCCCGTTCCTCCGGCATGAAAGGCACCTATATCAAGGTACTCAACGACGTGGTTTTCGACGAGCTTGAAGAGATCAAGAAAAGCAAAAATCTGTAGAACATCCAGCCGCCGGCAGAGGGATCTGCCGGCGGTTATTTTTCTTTTTTTCGTAAAAAATGAATTGTTAAGAAAAAGCGAGAAAACGAGAGCTATTCATAGAATATCAAAGGAAAAGAACCAATTTACACGATTGTCTGGAGTTGCATAATTTCCACTATTTCACTAATATACGCATTGTTCGTTAGCACTCAAAGTTGGTGAGTGCTAATAATTCAAAAAATGAAAAGCATCATCTAAGGAGGAATTTAATATGAAGTTAGTACCGTTGGGTGACAGAGTTGTACTGAAGCAGCAGGAAGCGGAAGAAAAGACGAAGTCAGGCATTATTCTGGCGAGCAAGTCACAGGAGAAGCCGCAGGAAGGCGAAGTCGTAGCGGTAGGCCCGGGAGGACTTGTTGACGGCAAGGAAGTCAAAATGACCGTTAAGGCAGGAGACAAAGTCATTTATTCGAAATATGCCGGCAATGAAGTAAAGCTTGGCGAGGAAGAGTACGTAATCGTGAAGCAGAGCGACATTCTCGCAATAGTAGAGGACTGATGATCTGACGGGCGGTATCGTTTATGGGAAATAATGACAGTCAGATCGCAGGACATCATTGGCAGAAACGACATCCGTCAGGCAAGAGGGCATCATGAATAAAGAACGATATCCGTCTGATGGCAGGATATCATTGACAGGAACCATCGTTAATCAGACATTGTAAAAACAGGAGGCAAATATCATGGCAAAGGAAATTAAATATGGCGCAGACGCAAGGGCGGCGCTTGAGACAGGTGTAAATAAGCTGGCTGACACGGTTCGCGTGACGCTTGGGCCGAAGGGAAGAAATGTGGTGCTGGATAAGCAGTATGGCTCACCGCTTATCACGAATGACGGTGTGACGATCGCGAAGGAGATCGAGCTGGAGGACGCGTTTGAGAACATGGGTGCGCAGCTGATCAAGGAGGTCGCTTCTAAGACGAACGATGTGGCCGGCGACGGCACGACGACCGCTACGGTTCTCGCACAGGCGATGGTGCGCGAGGGCCTGAAGAATATCGCGGCGGGGGCAAACCCGATTGAGCTGAGAAAGGGTATGAAGAAGGCGACGGATGCGGCGATTGATTCCATCAAGGCAATGAGCCAGATGGTCAGCGGCAAGGAGCAGATTACGAGAGTCGCGGCGGTTTCCTCCGGAGATGAGAAGGTCGGCGAGCTGGTAGCGGACGCGATGGAGAAGGTTTCCCAGGACGGCGTGATCACGATCGAGGAATCCAAGACTATGCAGACTGAGCTGGATCTGGTGGAAGGCATGCAGTTTGACAGAGGCTATATCTCCGCATATATGGTGACAGACAATGACAAGATGGAAGCAGTTCTGGATGATCCGATGATCCTGATTACTGACAAGAAGATCAGCAACATCCAGGAGATCCTCCCGCTGTTGGAGCAGATTGTGCAGTCCGGCCGTAAGCTTCTGATTATCGCGGAGGATATTGAGGGCGAGGCTCTGACCACCCTGATCGTCAACAAGCTGCGCGGCACCTTCCAGGTAGTCGGCGTGAAGGCTCCGGGCTATGGCGACAGAAGAAAAGAGATGCTGCAGGATATCGCGATTCTTACCGGCGGCCAGGTGATCTCCGAGGAGGTCGGTCTTGAGCTGAAGGATGCGACGATGGATATGCTCGGACGCGCGAAATCCGTAAAGGTACAGAAGGAAAATACGATCATCGTGGACGGGCTTGGCGACAAGAGTGCGATTAAGGCGAGAGTTGCGCAGATCCGCGGTCAGATCGAGGAGACGACCTCTGACTTTGATAAAGAGAAGCTGCAGGAGCGTCTTGCAAAGATGGCAGGCGGCGTAGCGGTGATCCGTGTCGGCGCTGCGACCGAGACCGAGATGAAGGAAGCGAAGCTCCGCATGGAGGATGCTCTGGCGGCTACGAAGGCAGCTGTAGAGGAAGGCATCATCGCTGGCGGCGGATCGGCTTACATCCATGCGGCGAAGGATGTAGAGAAGCTTGCTGACGCTCTGGAGGGTGATGAGAAGACCGGTGCGAAGATCATCCTGAAGGCTCTGGAATCCCCGCTGTTCTATATCGCTGAGAACGCCGGACTGGAGGGCGCTGTGATTGTAAACAAGGTGCGTGAGTCCGAGGTCGGCACTGGCTTTGACGCTTACAAGGAGAATTATGTTGATATGGTGGAGGCAGGCATCCTCGATCCGGTGAAGGTGACCAGAAGCGCGCTGCAGAATGCGACAAGCGTGGCGGCGACCCTGCTTACCACGGAAGCGGTAGTCGGTACAATCAAAGAGCCGGCTCCGGCTATGCCGGCAGGCGGCGGAGAGGGAATGTATTAATTCCGCCGGGAGACGGCCGGGAGGGACGTAGGAATCCCATCGCAGGGCGTTTCTGACAAGAACATGTGAAATATTTCTAAAAAAGAGGTCAAACTTGTAGAAGTCTGGCCTCTTTTGTGTTAAAATGTAAGCCGTGCAAAAAAGAATCGGTACCGTTCTCGATTTTCTGCGAAAATCGGAACATTCTTCGTGATTGGCACGGCCTGCCTCCATGCTCGCTGCGCGAGTATGGACATGAAATGTAAGCCGTGCAAAAACTTCGCTGATAAAGGAGCATATCTATGAACGACCGAAAGCTGAAAGACCGGGTTCGGGACAAGATCAGGGAGGAGTGGGGAAAGCTCAGACTGCTTTCCTGGAAGGCAAGGTTTGCTTATGTGTGGGACTATTACAAGCCGGTGATGGTGGGGATCATCGCGGTCATTGCAGTGATCAATATCGGTATTACCATTTACCACAATCTGCAGATCGACACTCTGCTCTATGTTTACCTGATCAACTGCAACACATATTATGTAGACTCAGAAACCCTGACCGCTGACTTTACTGAATATCTTGGTGAAACGGAGGGAATTGAGCTTGCCCAGAATGAAGAGATTGATATCGACACCAGCATGATTCTCGATGACGACGATTACTCGACGAGCTACACTTATCAGATGAAGCTTGCAGCGGTCATATCAGCCAGGCAGTGCGACGTTATGTTGATGGACGTGGAAAAGTTTGAGGAATACGCCGGCATGAGTTATTTTATGGATCTGAGGGAGCTGCTGACAGACGAACAGCTGGAGGAGTGGGCGGACCGGATCGTTTACCTGGAGGACGAGGAGGGAGAGACCATTCCGTGTGCGATTGACCTGACGGATTCTCCCATTGTGGAGGAGAATATGATTTATTACGACACGGTGTACGGCGGCGTCGTAGGAAATTCGGAAAATCTGGAGATGTGTATAACTTTTTTTGAGTGGCTGCTGTCTGAATAAATGCCGTACAGAGTCACATATTCGGGATTTGGAATTACCGGGTGCGGGATTGTTTTGCAGGGCAGCCTTTTGCCCCTGATTTCATAAAAAACAGGAAGGGAGAAATGAAAAATGGGTGACATGTACAGAGAGATTATGGTGAAACCGGATACACCGCTGGGAAAAAGGTTCCTGAAGGGATTTTTTCCGGTGATGACCGGTATCTGCGTGCTGATCGGCGTAGTATTCTGGCCATTTCTGATCGGGGCGCTGGCCTTTTTGCTGCTGACGCTTTTTGTCGGCTCGAAAATGGAGGTGGAATACGAATACCTCTATGTGAACGGCGAGCTGGATATCGACGCGATTTATTCAAAACAGAAGCGCAAGAGGATCTGCAGCTACGATATGGAGCATCTGGAGGTACTGGCGCCGGAGAAATCCCATGCCCTGGATTCCTATCTGAGCCGGCAGGGGGCAAAGTTTGATGATTATTCCTCCAAAAAAGCGCCGGAAAAGTCCTATATTCTCGTCTTTAATGAAGAGAAGGGGCAGAAGATCATCAAGGTGGAGCTGGACGACGTCATTATCACTGATATCCGCCGGATTGCGCCCCGCAAGGTAAACCTGTATTAAAAATACTGGTAATCTTTCAGAACGGCAGGGCACTGCAGCTCTGTTTCAAATATGTTTCAAACAGGATGAAACTGTTACGAAAATTGAGGTTGACACAATTCCTGTGATTTGGTAGACTATCGGATAATTATAGCGAACGACATAAAGGGGTGCCGTTCGCTATCATCAGATGTCTGCAGAAAGAGAGGAAAAGACATGGGAAAGATTATTGGCGAAGGGATTACGTTCGATGACGTGCTGCTTGTGCCGGCCTACTCCGAAGTAATCCCGAACGAGGTGGACCTGACTACACACCTGACGAAAAAGATCGTACTCAACATTCCGATGATGAGCGCCGGCATGGATACCGTCACGGAACACCGGATGGCGATTGCAATGGCACGGCAGGGCGGCATCGGGATTATCCACAAGAATATGTCTATTGAAGAGCAGGCGGAAGAGGTGGATAAGGTAAAACGTTCTGAGAACGGAGTCATCACCGATCCGTTTTACCTTTCTCCGGAACACACGCTTGCGGATGCGGACGAGCTGATGGCGAAGTTCCGTATTTCCGGTGTGCCGATCACGGAGAACGGCAGGCTGGTCGGCATTCTTACCAATCGTGACCTCTTATTTGAAGAGGACTTCTCTAAAAAAATCAAGGATTCCATGACGTCCGAGGGTCTGGTGACCGCAAAGGTCGGCGTCACGCTCGAAGAGGCAAAAAAGATTCTCGCGAAGTCGAGAAAGGAAAAGCTTCCGATCGTAGATGATGATTTCAATCTCAAAGGTCTTATCACTATCAAAGATATTGAAAAACAGATTAAATATCCGAATTCTGCCAAGGACGACAGGGGCAGGCTGCTTTGCGGCGCGGCTCTGGGGATTACTGCGAACGTTCTGGAGCGTGCGGCCGCGCTCCGGGAGGTGCAGGTGGATGTGGTCGTGCTGGATTCTGCACACGGGCATTCGGCGAATGTGCTGAACTGCGTGCACATGATCAAAGAGAAATTCCCGGATCTTCAGGTAATAGCCGGAAATGTGGCGACCGGCGAAGCGGCAAGGGCTCTGATCGAGGCCGGCGCGGACGCGGTCAAGGTCGGCATCGGGCCCGGGTCGATCTGTACGACACGTGTGGTCGCCGGGATCGGCGTGCCACAGGTGACAGCGGTGATGGACTGCTATGCAGTAGCGAAGGAATATGGGATTCCGATTATCGCCGATGGCGGGATCAAATATTCCGGCGACATGACGAAAGCAATCGCGGCCGGAGCCAATGTCTGCATGATGGGCAGCCTGTTTGCGGGCTGTGATGAGAGCCCGGGTACCTTTGAGCTGTACCAGGGCAGAAAATACAAGGTATACCGCGGCATGGGCTCTATCGCGGCGATGGAGAACGGCAGCAAGGACCGCTATTTCCAGACGAATGCGAAGAAGCTGGTACCCGAAGGGGTCGAGGGCCGCGTGGCCTACAAGGGCAGCGTCGAAGATACCGTATTTCAGCTGATCGGCGGGATCCGCTCCGGCATGGGCTACTGCGGCACACGCACCATTGAGGAGCTGAAAGAAAACGGCAGATTTGTGAAGATTTCCGCCGCATCCCTGAAAGAGTCCCACCCGCATGACATCCATATTACAAAGGAGGCTCCGAATTACAGCGTGGAGCAGTAAAAAAGGCGGGAAGTGCAGCGGGAGGAAAAACCCAGCGGAAGGAGAAACCCGGTGGGCGAAAAAACCGGTGGCAGGAAAAGCCGGTGAGAGGAAAAACCGGATCTGCCTGACAGAGCAGAACAGTACCGTCAGAGACAGACTTTAGGATAAAGGACGCCCCGACAGCGGACGTGAACCGGAACGGAGAAGGCCATTATGGGCAAAAATACGAAAAAGAAAAAAGGAACTGCCAGACACGGCCATGTACTGGTCTGGACTCTGACGATTATTCTGACAGCGGCTGCAGTCGCGCTTCTCCTCTATTTGCTGCCAAAGGACGACATGGATATTGACGCGCTTCTGAACGAGACGTTGGTCATTGAAACCGAGCCGCCGCACACGGAGGCGGAGACCGAGACGGAAGAGGAAGGCATGGTGGTACCGGATCCCGGAATTGATGTGCAGCTCCTCACAATCAATGACTGGTCCCGTCCGGGGGAGGCCTGTGACACGATTACCAATGTGGTGATTCATTACCTGGCGAATCCCGGGACGATGGCGCAGCAGAACCATGACTATTTCGAGAGCCTTAAGAATAACGGGGATCTGATTGCATCCGGACAGATTACGGAGGATGAGGCGGTCTCCATGAGCGCGAATTTTGTCATCGGCATAGATGGCGAGATTATCGAGTGCGTGCCGCCCGGCGAGATAGCGTACGCTTCCAACAGCGCGAACCACTATTCCGTTTCCATTGAGAACTGCCATGTGGATACGACCGGACAGTTTACAGAAGCCACCTATGAATCCTTGGTAAAGCTGACGGCCTATATTGTCGACATGTATGACCTGGCGCGCGATGATATCATCCGCCATTATGATGTGACAGGGAAGCTGTGTCCGCTTTACTACGTTGAAAACGAGGATAAATGGGAAGAATTCAAGGATGACGTGATGGCCTACATAGAGGAATGCCGGGAAGCGGCGGGCTGACAGGAAAACGGCTCGCTGCTTTGCAGATGATGTTTTGTGGAAAATGTGCCGTGAAAATTGCGCTGTGAAAAATGTGTTATAAAGAAGGCGCCGCAGAAAATGCACCATGTAAAAGGGTATGGCTACTGGTAATGGTAATAGTAATGGGTAACAGGGTATATGGTCAGAGAATATTATGAAAAAATCTGCGCGGGCGATGAGATCAGAGCGAATCTCATCCGCCTGCGTGACGAGCTGAAGGAAGAATCAAACAGGCGCGAATTCGCGTATCTTCTGGGCGGAGATTTTTCTCTGCTGTGCAGTCTTCTGCAACAGGAGGATCCGAAGGTCCGCAAAAACGTAGCCCTGGTATTAGGCAAATTAGAGTCGGAGGATCTGCTTCCGATTCTTTTTGAAGCTTATAAAAAAGAAGAGACACTCTATATCCGGGCCGATTATCTGAAGGCAATGTCGGGGCTGGATTTTCGCCCGCTCTCGGAGGAGCTCCGGGAGAGACTGTCTTCGCTCAGGGATGTCGATGACTGGCAGCCGGAGGAGTGGAAGCATGTATCGGAAGAAATACGGATTCTTCAGGCAATGGTACTGCGGTGCCAGGGGATCCGCCACCATCGTTTTGGAGGCGGCAGGGAGAGGGAGGATGTGATCCTTCTGACAAACCGCCGCCAGAGGGAAGCGACCGCGGAACAGATTCAGAAAAAGAGCCGGATTACCATGCTCGCAGGCGATATCCGCGTGGACGGAGCTGTTTTAAAGGAAATTCGTGCCATCCGCACATACAGTGAAATGCTGTTTCCGCTGAAGGTGGAAGCTCTCCCGGCGGATCAGCCGGACAGATGCGGGGTGATGCTCGCTGACCCTGTGCTTTCATTAACAGATCGTATTTACAACGGCTCCGGAACCTTCCTTTTCCGTCTGGAGCTGCGCGGCGGAGATAAAGATCCTTCCGGGAAAGACGCAGACCAGATGATCCATGTCGGCACTTATAAGGAGAAAAAGAATTCCTTCCTCCGCCGTATTTCAGATGCGCTGGAGCGCGCTTCGGGGACAAGGCTGCTCAATTCAGTGACAGACTATGAGATCGAGATCCGGCTGGTTCTCCGGAAAGACGGCACGTTTGCCGCGATGCTGAAGCCGTCATCAGATTTTGACGAAAGATTCGCATACAGGAAGGAACACCTTCCGACTTCGATAGCACCGGTGAATGCGGCACTTGTCGCCCATCTGGCGCTGCCATGGCTGAAGGAGGGCGCTCAGATTCTGGATCCGTTCTGCGGCGTAGGCACGATGTTAATCGAGCGCAATTATGCCTGTAAGGC
This sequence comes from Lachnospiraceae bacterium, assembly GCA_021203145.1. Taxonomy (GTDB): domain Bacteria; phylum Bacillota; class Clostridia; order Lachnospirales; family Lachnospiraceae; genus Choladousia. The sequence continues at coordinate 14,677 of JAJQBS010000033.1, forward strand.
CGGCACCATGTATGGGCTGGATCTGTTTGGCGAGGCGGTTGACAAAGCGATCCGCAACACCCGGCGTGCCGGGCTTCTTGTGAATTACATCAATCGTGATTTTTTCACTTTCCGGCATGAGTATCCTTTTGACGAGGTGATCACGGATATGCCGCGCAGCACCGGAGACGGCTCTAAGAGCGCGCTCCGCCAGCTTTACCATGACTTCTTTGCGCGGGTGGTCGATTTTCTGGCGGAAAAGGCTGTGCTGGTGATCTACACGCAGGAACCGAACTACGTAGTAGAGTCCGTCCGCGCGGTTCCTGCTCTGCGGATAGAAAAGCATTTTTTGCTCAATGAGAAAAACAGCACGATGGTGTTTATCATTTTACGTGGGAATGAGTCCTTGTAGCCGGGATGAAAAACGTTCCTATTTTCTGAAAATACAAAAAATTATTTTCAAAAAAGATATTGACACAAGAGCAAAAATGATGTATAGTAATCACTGTTCATAGGGACGGACATCCAGTCAGCGAATGGACAGTGATATTTTAAAACAGAATAGAAGATATGTATGCGCGAGTGGCTCAGTGGTGGAGTACTGCCTTGCCAAGGCAGGGGTCGCGGGTTCGAATCCCGTCTCGCGCTTTTTTGTTGTCAAAATCAAGGCGGTTTCTGAGCAAGGGGTTCGCCCCTGCTCAGAAACCGCCTTGTCTGCAAGATATGTTTTCACGAAGCTGTATGATTGTCAGGATCGGCCGGGTGTGCCAGCAGTTCTTTTTTTTCCTGCAGGATATGTTCCAGTTCGTCCAAAACAGAAGGGTCAGTGACTGATTCCAGCAGTACAGAAACAAGTGCTGTTACAGAATTCTGTGAAAAATTTCTGCTGCCTGTAATCTGTCGGATTTCGAATCCTTCTCTTGTGTTTACCGCCACAAACGCGCGGCCAAAATTCCTCCCGGTCCGAACATGAGTTTCAGATTTGATCAGGTCTTTTTGAATCAGTGAATTAATCAGTAAGTGGATATAGCTTTTTTTCCAGGTTCGCTCAGGTGTCAGATTCACTATCTCCGTTGCGGTTAATGGCCTGTCTGTATTCCAAAGCAAATCCATGATTTCCCTCTCAGATTTAGTTAGCGTTATTTGTTTCAAAATAGTGTTCCTCCCATTTAACCTTTAGTTCCCGCCCCCGTTTATTAGCACAAATGAGGGCGGAGAAACTAAGAG
>JAJQBS010000021.1 GCA_021203145.1 Lachnospiraceae bacterium
CCTTATTACTATATTTTCTGAAATGAATAAACACAATCTCATCATCCACAATTACCATCTCAAAGCTATATTCTATTTTAGAAATATAAATCTTGAAATTCTTTCCCGCATTATTCATCATGAGCTTCACTACTCTTCTCCAAACTTTTCAGAATTATTTACAGTAATGATTCGTTCAAATATTTCCGGATGGACAGCACGAGGCATCAAACCATTGATAGTATTAAAAAAATATGTTTGTCTCTCGACTACCGAAAATGGGGAAAATTGTGTGGTTCTCACAGAAATACTTGATATTTTTATGGCAGATGTCAGAGCCTTCGAAGCCTCATCCTCACCAATTATGTATTGGGCAAGCGTTCTTTCGTCCTCACTTGATGTTCCAAAATCTTTCAGCAATTTTTCAAGATTCCCAATCTTCTGATTAATTTCTTACAAAAATCCTGAAACATTACATTTAGATTTCCTTTTTAAATATTTACAACATGCTTCTTTACAATGCCGAAACCTGCTCAACTTCTTCAATAAATCGATCTCTTCTTTTTTCCCATATTGTCCCTGAATAGTCATAAAGGCCAAACTCCTTGATTAAATTGTCTTTTATCTGTCCTAGCTTGTCCTTTACTTCATAGATATCTCGATCTAATTTCGTGCTTGCTTTATTAGGATTGATTGCTCCTTTAATACTGACAAATTTAAATCCAGGCAGCAGTATCGTTGTGTATCTGCTCTGTAAAATCCAAGCTGCTCCCATTTCATTCAAACAGGCAGGGCTTTTATAGTAATTATCTGAGAGCACATAAAAAATATGTAGATCGTATGTATTAAACTGTTCTCGCAGATAATCATATATATCATATCCCTCCGGGACATCATAACCAGGAACAGAAGAACAAAATATGTGTTCTTTCCTTAGCCCAATATCCTGAAGTAGTTGAACAAAAATATTTACGTACTGAATGTCTTCACTTGAGTGGCTTATAAACACTTTTGGTTCTTTACTTTGCATTACAAAATCCTCCCTTTCCGTCGAAAAAAGTTTTTTATTATAATCAAACTGATAGAAAGATTTTACTATGTTCGCTCTTCTTTCACCCTCTAAATGTTCTTCATTCCAGGCAATTTGGTAATATATAGTATTACAATCTGACCATTTAGTTACATAACGCATCAGAAAATATCGAACCGACTCTTTCTCTTCATAAGAGCACCATTCCTCTATAGGTCGAACTAAAAATGTGTCATAACAATATTGAGAAATTCCTCTTGCTATCCCTTCACGTATTCTCTCATCACAAGACTTCAAATGCCGCATATCAAGTATCTGCCTGATATAATCCTGGTTATTCTTAATAAACTTCCAATCCTGCCATATTGCCGTTAAAAACCATTTTTTATGGTGAGGACTCATAGAAGCAAACTTACTTATATCGAACTTTATATCCTTTTCTACATTCAGACTGCCCGTTCCCTGACACGCATATGCATACATAAGATGTTTTAAAACCTCGTCGTCATCATGTCTTGTCAACTCAGATATAATATCATTCGAAACTATAATCTCTTTATGTCGCTTTACTGCAAGACTGTTATATCCCGCATTGGATCCGATCCAAAACATCCCAAGCCTATTATTATCGCCAATTATTTTATTAATATCCGATTTCCTTAATTGGTAATGTTCATCTTTCTGGAATAAATAAGTCGCAATTTTAATTTCTTCGATGGATAAACCGTGATCCAAATGTCTGACAGCATCATCAAACTCTCTTTCACTCAAATTCGTTGCAAGAATTGCCATTATCCAGGTTCTGTTTTCCATATCCTTTTCATATGGAAGCTTGTATTTACTAAGCTTCACAAGGTTCTTATTATGGCAGAACGCTCCTATCATGTATGCCCATCGCCTGACTCTCGAATCTCTATTTGTCGAAATTATAATTATAATTTCACGCTCTATGGTTTGGCGTTGAGCATAAGAAGGAATTATCCCAGCTTCCAAGCCCAGAAAGATTTGCTGTAATCCTACTATCTTTGTACGATCTTCAGGCTCTCGTAGCATATCTACATGCAGCTTGAATCTGTTTGGTTCAAACATTTGTACCGCCTCTATGTAATTCTACTAATATTGCTCATGACATCCCATTCTATTGTCTTTGAGAGGTAGCTCCAGGTTTACTATCTTTCTTTTCCACGTACAGCCAAGACACTATCATTCACCCCACATATCCATTCTCTCTAAGTTCCTCAACATCCACCGAACTCTCCGCGATCACTGCCACGAGCCGGTTGTTCGCCATGGCCTCCTCGTCTGCAGCTGTGTCCGGATATTCGTCCGCACAGCGCCAGGAAAAGACCGTGCTGCCGGCATCAATCGTGATGATCCGATCCTGCGTGACACCATATTCTTTAGTCAGTATGTCTGCCACCGCCTGCGCTCTGTCGGCTGCCACACTGCTTCGTGACATCTCCCCGTCATCAGATGTCTGCGCGATGGAACCTACAATATACAAATGCATGTCAGGGTTGGAGCCCAGATAGGTAAGGATCTCATACATATGGGATCTCAGCAGCTCCTCTTCCCCGTCATCGACAAATTCTGGGGAATTTGCCTTAAAATGCAGGGTAAATGTCTCAAAAGCATCAGCTTCTTCTTCGTCGCTATCACTGCTGCCCTCATTTCCATTTTTGCTGCCATCCCCATTTTCACTGTCGCCGCTCTCTTCTCCTTCATTGCCAGGGGCATCCGCGCTTTCACTGCCGCTGCCATCCTCATCATCCATTTCCCCGTCGCTTTCAATTTCGTCACCCCCGGCAGTTCCTTCTCCAAAATATACGGGACTCACAAGCGGGTAGCCGTCATCATCTGACATGGCCTCGCCGACAGAGGCGGAGCAGACCAGTTTATCCTGGAGCAGTTTCCCATTACATTTGTCCACGATGATCGAAGTCCACAAATCTGCCAGGCGCTGCTCATAAACGGTATTATTAAGACGCTCCTGGTCTCCGGAAACATTGCCGAGGTTCCATAATCCAATGTGGATCCCGGTCAGATCGGCAAATGCCCCCTCTCCAATGCCGGAAAGCACTTCTTCAACCGTCCCTTCCAGAATGTCCGTCTCCCGCATATCCAGGAAACCAGATGTCGTGATACCGGTGTCGAAGATCAGGATGTATTTTTCCGCATCCGGATAACCCTCCAGAAGCTTTTGCGCCTCACTGATCGCGGCAAGCAGATCCACCTCCGCGTCATCAGCCATCAGGTCATCACTCATCAGATATTTGATGATGTCGTCCGCCATGTTTTCTTTGAATGTATCTTCATTTGCCGATGTGATCCCTTCCCGGACAAAAATGCTGTCCGTCCCACCGCTTTCTTCGCTCCCGCCGTCCACAGCAAAACTCTCCGCAGTCATGATTTCTGTGATCGGCGTCGGACTGCCATCCGATACTATGATCGAAACATGCGCAGTAGCTACATTGTCGTGACTTGCTTCAATGGATTCAATAATCAGATCCTTAAGCCCGGCCTGTTCCAACATATTCTGCGTATACATATTCGCGTTATCATGTCTCCCCACAATAATCACAAGCTCATACGGCGTCAGCGACTCGACCGTGAAGAAGAACTCCAGCACATTGCTGGCTCCTTTCGCCCTGCACGGAAGCATGCACGTTATCATCAGCGTCAGCAAAACTGCAGCATAGCTTTTTTTCATAACCCACCACCTCGGCTTCTTTACTTATAGCCCCTTTTCTCCACTCTTCAAATTCTATATGATATCCGGCCATTTATCGTGAATGTGCCCGGTTTTTCCTGCTCTTCTTATAAATTATCCTATTTTTCTTATCTTGTGTCTCATCCATCTTGTCACCCGAAGCCGGGACCGCCGGCTTTCCAGCATCTTCATCGTCTTCATGTGAATACTGTGGAAGTTTTTTCTGCCCGGTACAGGAACCTCCAGGCTCCGAAGGCTGCCGCATATCCGTGTCCGCCCCCTGCACTCCTTCCCGCATTTCCAGCACCGGATCCGTCGCGTTCTTTCCTAACGTTCCTTTTGAACCCTTGCGATGCTCCTTTACGGATTCCCATTTGTCAATAACCGTCCGCCAGAAGCACATGAAAGCCGCGAATGTCCGCCTCAAAACAATCATGAATGCCGCGAATGCCTGCGTCAAAACAATCACGAACGCTGACAATATCCACAGACCCCCTGCAATCACCCCGGAATACAACAACAGTTTCCGGCAGCCCACACTTTTAAGGCTCATGGCCAGCACCATCGCCACGAAAAACATGCACGCACTGAGCACAAACTGGGGCAACATCACTCTAAGCAAAAATCTCATCCACGAATTATTTTTATTCATATTACCCATCCCTGGTACATAACCATCAGATATATCACAAACGTAAGGGAATACAATAAAAAGCCAATACTCAGAATCCCTATAAACGCACATATTTTGGCCACAGCCGGAGGCCTTGCCTTAGCATTCTCCAAGCTCCTGTACAGGCTGGCTTCTAATGCATACTGAAATATCAGAAAAAGTATACAGATAAAAAAACGGGCCTCCCAGTTGTCTGAATTCAGTTCACCTGCATTTTCGAGCAGCATGGAAGCAAGATAAGCGAGGATAATATAGGTAAGCTCACTCGGGAATGAAATTACCGTTTTCAGAAGCTTGTCCTTATTTGTTCCAACGCCTACGATCAGTTTCACAACCACTACAAATATCAGGAGAAGCAGTGAAGCAGACTCTTTCTTAAATTTCAGATAATGATTTGACTGAAACTCCATCATATCCAGGAAGGCAGAACTTAACGAATTAAAAATAGCGTTCACTCTTGATATCATTACTCAATGTTCTCTTTCGTGTATTTGTTATATTCTATGCTTTTCTGCACATATGTCCCCCGTCTATGATATATTTTTGCCCGGTAATCCATTTTGCTTTTTCACTCAGGGGAAAACAGATCATCCCGGCTGCATCTTCGGGGTTTCCAAGGCCGAGAGGATAGCTGTTGTTCAGGCTTTCGAGCTGGTCTATTGTCATTTTACCGATAAATCCCTGTGACATCCGTGTCCGGATCACACCGGGAACTACGATATTAATCCGGATATCCCGCGCGGCCAGTTCGCAGGCTGCGGTCGGGAGGAATCCTTCCAGGGCGCCTTTTGCGGCTGCGTAGGCTGTGTGGCCTGCCGCGCCCTCATGTGCGGACAGGGAGGAGATCAGTACGAGTGAACATCCGGCTGCCGCATTTCCTCTTTTTGACAGAAGCTTGCAGAGCGTCATCGGTGCGAATACGTGGATTTTGAATAGTGCCTCCACGTCATCCATTTTATTCAGGTACAGGGGGGACAGCTTGTCAAATCCTGCGCAGTGTACCAGGCCGCGGACCGCCCCCTGCTCCCGGACTATCGTCTTTATTAAATAAGTAATCTCTGCCTCATCGGACAGGTCACAGCCATAGCATACGCAGTTCGCGTATCCTGAAAATTTTTCACACAGGCCTGCAAGGTTCCTCCCGACTGCTATTACCTTTTTCCCTTCACCCAGCAGCTGTGCAGCCACGGCACCGCCGATGCCTCCGCCTGCCCCTGTCACAATAAACGGATCCGCAGTCAGATTCCCAGCCGGATTGTCAGCTGGAGTTGTATCTGGATTTGTATCCGGCCTCCTGTCTGGATTTTTGTCTGGATTTTTGTCTGCATTTGTGCCTGAATTCATTTTTATTTTCCTTCCGCTGTTGCCGCTGTATACAGGTCGTGGATGGTCTTGCACTCCAGGAATTGGTCCACAGTGATTTCTTTTCCGTATTCTTCTTCCACCATACAGATCATGGAATAACCCATCATGGAGTCAAATTCCGTTGCTTCCCTGAACTCCGTTCCGCTGCCTATTTCTTCCGGTTCTACTTCCATGATTTCCGCCATTAAATTAATAAACTGTTCCATATATCCATTTCTCGCTTTCTCTGTTAATTATTTCGCTGGTACGGTTCAGGCTGCCCGCATCCGTATTTAATCCTCCACCAGTTCGATCAGCCCGGCGTCTTTGTGGTAGAGGAACACAACCTTTCTTCCTCCTATTGCAGGAGCCGGGGCTGGTTTTTCGGTCTGTACCCATCCCAGTTTCCGCAGGGTCAGGCATTCTGCTTCAATATCTCCTGTACAGTAGCATATGTGGTACGGCGTGGCGCCGCGCATGTTTTTAAGTGTGGTTTTTATCGGGGCATCCTCCGCAAGGGGCGCCACAAGTTCCACGCATTCACTGCCGTTCCGTAAAAAACGTATCCTTACCTTCCTCAGTTCGTCCTCAGCAATTGCCCCCCCCGCATAGCCCAGTTTTTCAAATACTGCTGATGTTTTTTCAATATCCATCACTGCATATCCAATGTGGTGTACTCTCATCGAACTACCTCCATTCTGTTTTCAGGATCGCCGCATTCTCTGGCCCTGAAAGCAATTTGGAATATCGTTTTGTGCCGTCACCGTCTTCGCCGGCTGTTTTGTACCCCAGGGTGTCCCACAGCTTTTCTACCGGTTTGTTCTTTGCTGTCGGCACATATCTGGCGCGAAGTGTCCGTATGCCGTCTTCGTACAGCCGGTTTTCGATTGCTTCGATCACGGCGTCTTCAATTTTCCGCCCCATTACCCTGCAGCTCATCAGGAAGTTTTCTATCTCCGCAGCATCTCCGTCAACTGTCACCATCGCAACCAGTATCAGTCCGTTGTCCCCATACCGGTCGGAGGCATTTACCGCATAAACATGGTGGTTCCCTGCGCTGCGGAAGGCAAGGTAGGACTGCCGGTCGAAACGGACGGTGCACGTGTTGAACTGGTTCGTTTTGTTGGTCAGCTGGATGATCCGGTCGGTCTGCCCGTCAGTGGCCTCGTTTATGGTTATTTTTATTTCCAGGGAGCGGATAAAGTCTCCCAGTGTCCCTGCAGATTCTGCCCTGTCCTTTTCCCTTTGCCGGGCAGCTTCTGCCTGGTACTGCCCCGTCTTCACCTTATCCTCCGCCGTAGTGCTGCTCCGGTAGAAATAGCGCAGGTAGATTCCGCGTATTGTTTCAGGCAGGTTTGCGACATCTTTTGGAAACTCCGCGACGCTGACCATTGGCAGCGCGATCTTTACGGCTTCCCGCTCGACGGGGTTGTCATCAAGGAATACAAAAGAATCCAGCCCCAGGTTCAGCTGCCCTGACAGCTTCCGGATGCTTTCCGGCTTCGGGTCCCAGCTGGCCAGGATGGCGGCAAAGTCTTCCCTTTTCAGCACCATCTGGGGGTTCCGCTCAAATATTTCCATGACGTCGCCCTCATTATTTTTGGAAACAACTGCCAGGAGGACGCCCATCTCCTTCATCTCTCTGATATGCTTCTGCGCGTCACGGTAGGCGGCCCCCATTAAGGAGCTGCCCAGCGTCACCCCCTGGGCGCCTTCCTCCCCCAGGACACCTCCCCAGAGGGTATTGTCCAGGTCAAGCACGAGCACTTTTTTAGGTGTTTGCCTGCTTCTGAGGATCGCCTCGTCAATTGCCCTGGCAAGCTCCCCCATCCCCTTTACGCTGTATGGGATCGAACCCATATACCACATCCGGTCAGAGTAGAAGCCTCCGGCGCCTGTCTCCCCAATCAGCGCAGCCAGGTTGAACAGGTTGATATTGCCCCTGTTTTTGCTGACCACTGGCAGCTGCTCATTCCAAAGGGAGCACCACCTGTTTTCCCTGATGCCGTCATTTTCCGGGGCGACTGAGCAGTGACGGATGTGGATGGTAGAAACAAATACAATGCTCTCCGGATAATTCTCAGCCAGACGTTCCGCATTTGAGAGCGCTGCTGAGGTTTCCTTTTGTGCTTCTTCATCTGTCGTGCAGTTTTCAAGCAGGGCAAACCCATCCATCAGGAGGAATATCGTCTGTGGCCCAAACTCCAGGAGGGAAGCATCTTTTTGGAGTGCGTATTTAAACCACTGCCCGTATCCTTCCGGTGCGAAGACATCATAGTCCTTTTTCAGCTTCTGGATCAGGATATCCAGGTTTACATTTGACAAGATTGCTATTTTCTGCATACAGCTAAACCCCTATGTACCGGTAAAAATCAGCCAGTGTCCGGATTTCCGCCACTTCATCAATCGGGATTTCTACCCCGTATTCCTCTTCAATTTCCCCTACCAGCCGGATATGCATCAGGGAATCCCACTGCTGTACCGTCCCATAGGCCGTCTCAGGGGACAGGGCTGATGCGTCCACATCAAAGATTCCTGCTATAAATTTCAAAAATTCATCCATCTTTTCCTACCTCACTCATACTGGATAATCTCGTATACCGCATCTTTTTCCAGGCGTACCATCCCGCAGCTGACCGACATCCCGCCGCCAAATCCTGCAAACAGGACTGTGTCCGTGCGGCCGCCCCCTTCGATCCATTTTCTTCCATTTTCCGCGATGGTCAGCGGGACGGAGGAGGAACCGGGGTTCCCATATTTATCCCCGCTCTTCCACATTTTCTGTTTATCTATTTTCAGCTTCTTTGCAAGCTGGCCGATCATATAAATATTGGCCTGGTGGGGGACAAAGACGTCAATGGAATCTGCCGTCTCCCCGCACTCCCCCATGAATTTTTTCAGGAACCCGGAGGCATCGATTGCGACAAATTTAAAGACCTCAAACCCGTCCATATAAATATCCGTATCGCGGCGTCTGCTTCCGTCCCCGTATTCCCGGAACAGGAGGTCCTCTGCCGATATAGTCTTTTTTGAACCACCGGAGGGGATATAAAGGACGTCCTTTTTCCCTCCGTCGGTCAGGAACGAAAATTTCCACTCCGGGGAATCATCGGCCGGCGAAAGCAGGGTGGCCGTCCCCGCATCCGCCAGGACTGGCACAGTTGCCTTGTCCTCCGGTGAAACATAGGCGGACTGCACGTCCCCGTCCAGCAGCAGGACCTTTTTCCCTGTCGCCTTCACCAGCGTTCCGGCAATATATAAACCATAGCCATATCCCGAGCAGGCCATATTGATATCAAAGGCCGGGATTTCCTTTGGAAGCCCCAGCCTGTCCTGTGCAGCAGGCGCATCTGCCGGCATCAGGTGTTCCGGGGTGAATGTCACGCAGATGGCTGCCCCGATTTCTTGCGGGGAGGTATTGGTCTTTGCCAGCAGTGCTTCCGCAGCGGCCACGCCCAGATCCAGTGCCGTGGTTCCCGGGTTTACGATACAGCGGGATTCTATCCCGGTCGCCTTAATTAACGTATCCACCCCATTGCCATAAAGGGGATCCATGGCCTCCCTGTTATCGAGCCTGTTTTCAGGGAGGGCAGCCACGACCCCGCTGACCTTCACCCCGCTTAACCTGGTAAGGTTCATTTATCATTTCCTCCAGTTTCCCGTATCCATTTACCGTTTGCATCCATTACCGTTTCATCCATTCAAAAATGCATTGGTACTTCATAGATATTTTTTCGTGTATCAAAAAACTTTATGGTCATCGTTATGTCTGACTGCTTTCGCCGGGTTTCCCATAGTCACCATGTTGCCCTCCACATCCCTCATAACGACGGAGCCCATCCCTATAATGGACCCTTCCCCTATCCTCGTCTGTTCCTTTATCGCAGCGCTTAGGCCAATATAGGTCTGGCCGCCGACCAGGCAGCTGCCTGCAATAACACCAAATGTCGATATCACACAGTCCCTGCCTATCCGTACATCGTGCCCCACAACGCAGGAAGGCTGCAGGTATGAATTCTCCCCGACCACCGCGCCACTCGACACAAAGACGTTGTAATGGACTACCGCGCCTTCCATCAAGGTGCAGTCGGCAGCGACCTGGGCTGCCGGATGGACTAACACCGCCATGGAATATCCTGCCTCTTTTACCATCTCCCGCAATTTTTTACGGGTAAACGGTTCCCCGACCGCGATGGCAATTTCAACAGAATCCTTTGGGAACTCCCTTCTGAAGGATCCGAATGAAACAACCCTCCTCCCCCTGACAGCACCAAGGTCCCTGTCATCTAAAAACACGATTCCTTCCCACCTGGGACTCTTTTTTTCGACTGCAATGGCAAGCTCAAGGACCTCCCTGCCAAGCCCGCCCGCCCCGTAAATGGCCAATACCATAATGAATTCCTTCCTGATTCATGATCCTTTATTGTGTTTCCGTTGTTTTTATTAGCGCATGGCTGACCAGGCCGGCCATTTCCCTGTAGTGCTTTAACAGGAAAAAATGGTTATCCCCAAATTCATAAAATTCAGTATGCCCATCTGTCAGTTCCTTCCAGCCCTCCACGGTGGGGAACGGTGTGTCCTCCCTGCAGTAGAAAACAGTCACCGGGCAGGTTAAAGGCCTTGTCCCAGGCGAATACTGATAGCTGAAATAAATCCCGTAATCCTCCTTCAGTGGATGCAGGATTATGTTTTTCAGGTTTTCGTTCTTCAAAACAATCCCGTCTATCCCGCTGAGTTTTACTGTATGCTCAAGCAGTTCATTCTCAGGCAGCCTGGCCAGTTTTTCATCGCGGAGGCAGCCCCTGGCACAGAAAAAAGCATGTACCGGCATTCCCCATCCATACTCATTTGTAATTAGTTCGTAAGCAAGGGCCGTCCCCATACTGTATCCGAGGACCGCATACGGCAGTCTCTGGTTCCTGTGCCGGGTAACCTGGCGGGCAGCATCAGCAACAAACTCCTGATAATCCGTTATGTATCCCTCCCTTGCCCGATCACCCCTGCCGGAATATTCAACCGTTACCGCTTCTATCTGCCTGTCAAGATGGGCAGTCAGTCTGTTGAAGGATGTTTTTCCACCGCCTGCAAATGGGAAAAGGAATAGCTGCACTTTATAATTGTCCTTTAATCCAGATCCCAGATTCATCACAACATCACCATATAGCCCTACCTGAAAAAGCTCAGCCCCGGGATTCCTCCCGATATGACTGTCCCGTCCTTTGCATCTTTTGAAACCACAGCCCCGACCCCCACTTTCACCGCCTCCCCGATCTCCTTATGGGGAAACACGATACTGCTCGCGGAGAGATAGCTTTCCCTTCCAACCCTCACATGCTCCGATATGGAGGCTTTGGACAGGATCGACACATAATCGCCGATCTCACAGTCATTCCCAATTGTGGATGACAGGTAGCAGAGCACGTGGTTTCCAATGGAAGTATCTACGGACACGGTCACGTTGGCAAACACAATGCATCCTTTTCCCATCGTGGACATATCGGAAACCACTGCCGAGGGGTGGATGAGCGTTTCCCACTTCTCAAACCCCGCCAGTTTTTCGGCGATCCTTCGCCGGATGCTTCCATCCTCGATCGCGATTACCGCATGTACATCATGCGTATCGCCCAGCCCCATAAGCAGATCCGTCGTCCCAAGTACCCTGTAGCCGTGGATCTGTGAACCGTGCTTTTCTGCATCATCATCCAGCAGGCCGAGGATGACATATTGCGGGCGCACCCTGTTGATATCTTCCACCAGCCATATGAGTTCCTTGCCAAGGTCACCGACCCCTAAAATTACAAGCTCTTTCATTAAAATGAATCTCCCTGTACCTACATCTTCTGCTAAGGGAATATTCCCATGTTTCTTCCGGCCCTTTTCTCATTTGCAGCGAAATGGACACCTCTCCATGGCTGTACTCTTCTACAGTGGAATGTTCCCATGTTTTTTGGGGCTGGTACCTCCCTGCGCCTGTTTTTGCTTCGTCCGCAGCAGTTCGAATGCAGTACTCAGCTTTTTTCTTGTCTCCTCCGGCTGGATTACTTCATCCACATACCCCCGTTTTGCGGCTATATAAGGGGACATGAAACTCTCTTCATACTGTCTGATAAAACTGTCCCTGATATCAGTTTTATCCTCCGCCTGGCTGATCTGTTTTCGGAATATAATATCAACGGCGCCTTCCGATCCCATCACCGCAATCTGCGCAATCGGCCAGGCATAGACCAGATCCGCGCCGAGCGACTTGCAGCACATGGAAATATAAGCCCCGCCGTAGGCTTTTCTCAGGATCAGTGTCACCTTCGGGACGGACGCTTCTGTATATGCATAAAGGAGCTTCGCGCCGCGCCGTATGATTCCGGCGTGCTCCTGTCCGGAGCCGGGCAAAAAACCGGGCACATCCACCAGCGTCAGTAGCGGGATGTTGAAGCAGTCACAGAACCTTACAAATCTGGCCGCCTTTTCACTGGAGTTGATGCCCAGGGTGCCGCCCATGTATTTGGGCTGGCTCGCCACGATTCCGAGGACTTCGGTATCCATCCTCGCGAATCCAACGGCAATACTCTTTCCAAACTCTTTCTGGATCTCGAAAAAGCTGCCTTCGTCCACAAAGGTGTCGATCACCCTTGCCACGTCATAAATATGCTTCTGGTTGTCTGACACGATTTCCGGAAGCTCAGCGGAAATATCCCTTGCTTTTCCGGTCAGTCTGGGCGGTGTTTCGGCACTGTTTTGCGGCAGGTAGGAAAGCAGCTGTTTTACTCCTTCCAGGCACTCCTCATCCGTGGGATAGCAAAAATGCGCTACGCCGCTGGTCTGCATATGCGTGCCCGCGCCCCCCAGCTCTTCATCCGTGATCTCCTCCCCTATCACCGTCTTTACAACGCCCGGCCCCGTAATAAACATCCGGCTGGTGCGCTCTGTCATGAAAATGAAATCGCAGAGTGCCGGAGAATAACAGGCTCCTCCCGCGCACGGCCCCATAATTACCGCAATCTGCGGGATCACCCCGGACGCCTTCGTATGCCTGGGAAAAATTTCCCCATACCCGCTTAACGCGGATACTCCTTCCTCAATCCTGGCTCCACCGCTGTCGTTGATTGCAATATAGGGCACCCTCATCTCATATGCCATATCCATAATCCGGCAGATTTTCTGCGCGTGGTATTCGCCCAGTGTCCCGCCTATGACGGTAAAGTCCTCCGAAGAAGCACAGGCCGGCCTGCCCGCGACCAGTCCAAATCCCGTGACGACACCGTCGCCCGGGACTCTCCTCTCTGCCATATTAAAATCATCAGTCCTTGACTCAATCAGCGTCCCGGTCTCTACAAAGGTTCCCTCATCAAAAAGGATAGCCAGCCTTTCTCTAGCGGTTAGTTTTCCTTTTCTGTGCTGGGTGGCGATTCTGTCTGCCCCGCCGCCGTCTTTATACAGTTGTCTTCGTCTTTCTAATTCTTCCCTGTAGCCTGTGTCCCACATATAATTGGTCTGTGTCCTGTCAATATAGTAAAATAGTAAACAGCATAAGCCGTTTATCGCTTCTTTAAATACACGTACGTCTTTGGCCGGTGTCTTTATTTTTTTATTCCGTTCCCCATGAACTCTTCCATCGTAGCACTTACTTCACTGTTGATTCCCTCCCTTTTCACAAAAGCTTTCATAACCGTCATGAAAATAATTTTTACATCAAGCAAAAAGCTGATGTGATCCACATACCAGACATCATGTTCAAATTTATCTTCCCAGGAAGCCGTGTTTCTTCCATTGACCTGTGCCCAACCCGACAGTCCCGGCCGGACTTCGTGGCGTCTGTGCTGTTCCCTGCTATATCTGGGGAGATATCGGACTAATAACGGCCGCGGCCCCACGACTGACATATCTCCTTTTATAATATTGAAAGCTTCCGGCAGCTCATCGAGGCTGGTTGCCCTCAGCATTTTCCCAAACTTCGTCAGCCTCACTTCATCCGGCAGAAGCTCTCCATTCTCATCCCGCTCATCGGTCATCGTCCTGAACTTATACAGCTTAAAAATCTTCTCGTCTTTTCCAGGACGCTCCTGCGCGAATAACACAGGACTGCCAAGCTTGATCCTCACAAGTACAGCAACGATTATGTAAAGCCAGCAAAAAACAATCACAGCCGCCATTCCACAGCAAAAATCGACAGGCCTTTTGAAATACTTTTCATACGGCCCTTTTGGTTTATGTGTTGCTTCCATTTCTCTTAACTCCCCATGACTATTTCCCTGTGATTGATTCTTCATGCCGTGAAATTCTATATTACTCAAAGCAGCTTCTGACAATCTCAATAATTCGCTCCTGCTCCTCAACCGTCATCTTATTATCAGAAGGTAAGCACAACCCACGGTCAAAGATGTCAGCCCCTACGTCGGCAGGGTTCCCATCTCTCCCCAGCTTTCCGCCAGCAATGTAAGCGTTCGTCCTGCCGCGTCCATCGCCCTCTCTTGTAACGAAACCATTGTTCCGGAAAATCGGTTGCATATGCATCGGTTTCCAGATCGGGCGTCCTTCTGCATTGCATTTACCCAATACTTCCAAAATTTCTGTCGGGCAGGACTTTCCATGCTCTCCGATATAAAGGGCATCCTGCTCTCCACGCACCTGACTGCACATCGCATCCTCATCAATCAGCAGGCAACTCAGCCAGAAGTTCGGTACACTGTTCTCCGCATCATACGGATTCATCTTCACAGGCAGGTCTTTGAAACCTTCCCTGTATCTTTCATAAATTGCTGTTTTTTGCGCGATATGCTCCTCCAGATGTGGAAATTGCCCTCTCACTACCCCTGCAATCACATTACTCATGCGGTAGTTATAGCCAACCTCCTCGTGCTGATACCAGGGTGCATCCTCCCGGCTCTGTGTGGACCATTTCTTTACCTTCTCATAAACGGCTTTATCACCGGTCAGCAGACAGCCGCCGGACGAGCCGGTAATCACTTTGTTGCCATTGAAAGAACAGATTCCCACCGTTCCAAAGGAGCCGGTCATTTTTCCTTTATATGTAGCACCGAGGGATTCAGCTGTGTCCTCGACTAACGCCGCGCCGTGGCGGTCACAGATGTTCCGTATCTCGTCAATTTTTCCGGGTGTACCATACAGATGCGCCACAACCACAACCTTTGCGTCAGGATACAGTTCAAAAGCCTTCTCTAACGCCACAGGATCCATGTTCCAGGTATCATATTCTGTATCTACAAACACAGGAATACCTTTTTCGTAGCATACAGGGTTGATGCTTGCGCTGAAGGTTTGAGAAGAACACAGCACATGCATCCCAGGCTTCACGCCTGCCACTTTCATGGCAAGATGCAGCGCTGCAGTACCGCAGGACAGAGCCACAGCATATTTACAACCGACAGTCTCAGCAGTCAGACGCTCCACCTCATTGATATTGGCTCCGACTGTGGACATCCAGTTCGTGTCGTAGGCTTCCTTCATGTATTGAAATTCATCCCCGTGCATCGTCGGGGATGAGAGCCAGATTTTATGTTCAAACGGTGTGAACTTCCTTATGTTCATCTTTCCGTATCCTCCTCAAACTTGTGCAGTCATTGATCATCCCATCTATGTAGAGTGTGCCTCAGGCAAATCTGTGACCATCCGTTCAAACCTGTGGTTATGACCACACTTTCATTCCCATATACGAGATGGAGACTGTCGCTTACAGACAGCTTCCTTTAACGTCTAATGTCATGTAAGTCTGAGTTAATCTTCTAAATCCCCGTCCACTTCCACCATGTCGACAGCAACCATTCCGTCCTCTGCCCAGATGCGTGCGAGCGCATATTTCTCCGCAGCCTCTGTATAATACCTGTTTATCTCCTCGCCGCTGGAGAACACGGTTTTTTGGCCATTGCTGGCGTCAAGCACTTTACCCCGGATGTAGCTTAAAAGATTTAATCCGACTACCATAACTCTGACTTATACTCCTTCTTCTGAGAATTAAACGCACAAAAATAAGAGCCAGAGCTGACCCTTATTTTTCTGAGCTTAATTCTATTTTTGCTGCCTTTTCTATCGCTAC
>JAJQBS010000052.1 GCA_021203145.1 Lachnospiraceae bacterium
CTTATATTCTTTTGACCTATAATATTGAGCCAATCTTAATGATCCAAACAAAGACACATCAATGTCGGAAGAATCTGTACACGTGCCCGAAGCAGCCGAGCCAAACAAAATTACTTTTTTCAGATCATCACACAGGCTGACAGAGTCCACTATGTTTTTTATATAATCGTACTTGTTTGCAGCCACGTAAACGACTCCTTTGTTTGTCTGCAATGCTCTTAAATTTTTCACGTACACACCCCCTATTTTGGGTTTTCTGTTTCTTATAATTTAATAGTATGTAAAACTTTTTTCAATCATTATTTTGTGATCCTAACCACCTCTGCGGTCGAGTAGGATGTGACTCGTGTGCATAAAAACAGCACGGCCGATGAAATTCCATCGGCCGTAACTATCATACAGAATACCTTTTTATCTTCCCAATTCATTTATCATACAGATGGCACACGACATAATGCCCTGGCTCTGCCTCAACCTGCTTCGGCACCTCTTCCTTGCAGCGCTGTGTGCAATGGGCGCAGCGAGTGTGGAATTTGCAGCCGCTTGGCGGGTTGGCCGGGGAGGGGATGGATCCCTCGAGGACGATTCGGTTCATCTTGGCCTTGGGATCCGGGATCGGGATCGCCGAGAAAAGTGCCTCGGTGTACGGGTGCAGCGGATGTTTGAAGATGTCCTCTGTATTACCGTACTCGACCAGGTTGCCCAGGTACATGACGCCCACCACGTCGGAGATGTGCTCTACGACGGAGAGATCATGGGAGATGAACAGGTAGGTCAGGGAACGTTTCTCCTGCAGCTCCTTGAGCAGGTTGATGATCTGCGCCTGGATAGACACGTCCAGAGCGGAGACCGGCTCATCGCAGACCACGAATTCCGGATTCAGTGCGAGGGCGCGGGCGATGCAGATACGCTGGCGCTGGCCGCCGGAGAACTCATGCGGGTAGCGATCCTTGTGGAAGGGCTGCAGGCCGCAGTCGTCCATGACCTTGTCCAGATAATCACTGTATTCTTCCTTGCTCACCAGGTTGTGCTCCTTCACAGCCTCGCCGATGATCTCACCGACCGGCATACGCGGGGAGAGACTGGAGAACGGGTCCTGGAAGATGATCTGCATCTTCGTGCGCATGGGACGCATTTCCTTCGGAGTCAGGTCGTAAACCTCCTGCCCATTGAAAAGCACCTGCCCGGCGGTCTTTTCCCCTGCCAGGCGGAGGATCGTGCGGCCGGTCGTGGTCTTGCCGCAGCCCGACTCGCCTACCAGACCCATCGTCATGCCGTGTTTCAGATTAAAGGTAACGCCGTCCACGGCCTTGACATAGCCGACCGTGTGGGAGACCATGCCGCCCTTGATCGGAAAATATTTTTTCAGGCCGTTGACCATCAGGATATACTGCGGATCGTAGGTGACCGGCGTAAAATTCGGATCGTCGGCTACGCCGTTTTTCTTTTTATTATCTGTCCCCATTACGCCTCACCTCCCTTTTCCTGTCCCAGATTCGCCTTTTGAATCTGGGACGCAGGCCGCGACATCGCCTTCTGGCGATTTTGCATGTCGCGGCTCTCTATATTTTCTGTACCGGAATCAGTTTCTGCCGCCGCATCAAAGCCAGGCTTATCTGCTGCATCGGAAGCCTCCGAATGTTCTTTCCCATAATACCGGTAGCAGCTCACCTTATGCGTCTCGCTTAACGAAATCTCATGCGGATATTCGCCGCCGCAGCCTTCCACGCACATTTCGCAGCGGTCTTTGAAATAGCAGTAGTTCGGCATGTTGACCGGGTTCGGAACCTTGCCGGGAATGGAATAGAGCTTGTCGACCTGCCTGCCGACCACCGGCTTGGAGGCCATCAGGCCGATCGTATAGGGGTGGGAAGGATGCTCGAAGATGTCCTCCGCTGTGCCCTTTTCGACAATACGGCCCGCGTACATGACGACCACATAGTCCGCCATCTCAGCGATCACGCCCAGGTCATGGGTGATCAGCATGATGGAGGAATTGATCCGATCCTTCAGCTTGCGCAGCAGATCCAGGATCTGTGCCTGGATCGTCACATCCAGCGCCGTCGTCGGCTCGTCCGCGATGATGACCTTCGGGTTGCACGCGAGCGCCATCGCGATCATGACACGCTGGCGCATGCCGCCGGAGAGCTCGTGCGGGTACATCCGGTAGACGCCCTCGCTGTTGGCAATGCCTACCATTTCCAACAGCTCAATCGTGCGGTTTTTGATGTCGTCCTTGCTCTTGCCCTCGCCGTCATGCAGGGCGATGACCTCGTCCACCTGGGCGCCGATGCGGAACACCGGGTTTAAGCTGGTCATCGGCTCCTGGAAAATCATGGAGACATAATTTCCGCGGATTTTCTGCATCGCCTCTACCGGAACCTTCGAAATCTCATAGGCCTTGTCGCCCAGGTTCAGGCGGATTTCGCCGGAATAAATCTGTCCCTGCGGGCGCTGCACCAGCTGCATCAGGGAGAGGCTGGTCACGGACTTGCCGCAGCCGGACTCACCCACGATACCGACCGTCTTGCCGGCCGGCACATCAAAGGTCACACCATCCACACTTTTGACCGTACCGGTATCGGTAAAGAAATAGGTGTGGAGATCGTCAAATTCTACGGCATTTGCCGGGTCATGCATCTGCGTCAGATACTCCGACTCCGGCACATGCTTCCGTTTGCGTTTTTTCTCAAATTCATCGGTGATTTTGCGGTTCTCTCTGGAAATCCTCCGCGATTCCTTCGCCGAGAGATAGCCCTCTGCATTTTTCTTTGCCATTTACGTCCACCTCCCTTACCGCTTCATCTTCGGGTCAAACGCATCCCGGAGACCGTCGCCGACGAAGTTAAAGCCCAATACCGTGATCAGCAGGCAGAGGCCGGCCGGAATCCAGATAAACCAGTAGTTCGTCATGACATAGGTGCTGTTGACATCGTTGATAATATTTCCCCAGGAAGCGAACGGGAATTTTACGCCCAGCCCCAGGAAGGACAGCGTCGCCTCTGTGATGATCGTGCTGCCCAGCATCATCGTACAGGAAACAATCAGCTGCGGCATGACGTTCGGGATCAGGTGGCGGAAAATCCGGCGTGAGGAGCGGATACCGCAGGCCTCCGCAGCCGCCATGAATTCCTGCTCGCGCAGGGAAAGAATCTGCCCGCGCACAAGACGCGCCACAGACGGCCAGCTCAAAAAACCAAGCAGCAGCATCAGGTAAAGCATCCGGAGCTGCGGGTCGACGTTCATCGCGTCCATCGCGGATCCCAGAATAATCATCAGCGGGGTCGACGGAATGCACCAGAACACATCCACAATACGCATGATCAGGTTGTCCACCCAGCCGCCGAAGTAACCAGAGACGCCGCCAAGAATGATTCCCAGAACGCCGGCGATCGCGACAACGATAAAGCCGATCACCAGAGAAACCCGGCCGCCGTACATCAGACGGGTCAGCATGTCCATGCCGTTCTGGTCTGTGCCGAGCCAGTGCGCAAAGGACGGCGAGGAATAGGAATCGTAGACATAGGTCGCCTTTTCCTGGTTGACGGTCCAGCTATCGGTAAATGCGTCGTAGCTGACGTCATAGGTACTGGTCGTGCCGTCCTCTTCCACAAACGTAAACTCCGTCTCATCATTGGTGATGGCCTCGTCCAGTTCTTCCTTAAACTGGCGCGAAATCGTCACGCCGTTCTCAGTTGGACTCACGACAAAACGGCTGATGTAGCCAACTACCGTGCCGTCCTCCGTGGCAATGCTGCCGTCCTCGTCCACAGTATATGACGCGCCTTCCGCCTCAAACGAAGTCTCACCGGAAGTATAGGCTTTCAGAGCTCCATATTTGACAAGGAAGCTCAGCTCCTCATCGCCTTCCGAATTGACAATATCCTTAAAGGCCATCGCCAGAAGCGTACCGTCTGAGTAGATGGAAAAGAAATCCGTCCCCTCGTAAACAACGTCATAGGCAACGCTCTTATATTCAAAGGAAAAATCCTCCTCGCCGCTCGTATTGTTGTAATACAGCAGGAAATACGCCTGCGTGGTAGAACCAAATTCCTGGTCATCCGCGACCAGATAGCGGAAATCGTCGTTGCGAACCACACCTGCGTACTGCTGAGACTGATACTCGTAGGTATAGAACTGCTGGTTCTCATCGTATGGGCTGATCATCCCTCCTACAAAGGAAAACAGAAACATCGCGATCAGCATCACCATTCCCACGATCGCGAGACGGTTCCGGAAGAAACGCTTTGCCACCATCGCCCCGGGCGTCAGAACCTTGACACGCCGGTCGTCATTCAGGGAATATTCTTCCTCAGATGCGGAGGAATTATTCGCTTCAGATTTTTTCAGATCTTGCTCACTCATAATTTCTCCTTTCCTACGCCGCGACGCGGACTCTCGGATCCACGACTGCATACATGATATCGGTCAGCAGGTTACAGACAAGGGTCAGCACCGCGATAAAGCACATGAAAAACATGCTGAACGGGATATCTCCGGCGATCATCGCCTGATAGGAGATGTAACCGATGCCCGGGATCGAAAACAGGGTCTCCGTGATCAGGGCGCCGGAAAACAGCCCCGGAAGGGAGGAGCCGATGATCGTCACGATCGGGATCAGCGTGTTGCGGAACGCATGGTGATAAATGACCTTGTTCTCAGAAAGGCCTTTCGCGCGCGCGGTGCGGATGTAGTCCGAATTCAGGACCTCCAGCATGTTCGTACGCGTGTAACGCATCAGAGAACCGATGGAAATAATGACCAGTGTGGCAATCGGCAGCACCAGGTGATGCGCCATGTCAAGGAATTTGCCCCAGGAATCCAGCTGGGCATAGTTGCGCCCCACCAGGCCGGTCAGGTCAAACCAGCCGAGCTTAATGGAAAAGATCAGCTTCAGAATCGCAGCAAAAAAGAAGGTCGGAAGCGACATACCGATCAGAGCGACCGTCGTAATCGTATAATCCGTCTTTGTATACTGCTTTACTGCCGCGATCACGCCGAGCGGAATCGCGATTGCCAGCTCCAGAATAAAGGAGATCGAAGCCATCGCGAAGGAGACCGGGATCACCTCAAAAAATTTCTCAATCACAGGTACCGTAAACTTCCAGCTGTCGCCGAACTGTCCGCGTACAGCCTGTGAACACCAGCTGAGGAAGCCCATCAGGATCCCCTTATCCAGTCCATACTGGGCGTTCAGCTGCTCAATCCATTCCTCATAGCTTTTTGATCCTGGGGCGGTCGCCCGCTGCATCGCCATCGACTCCACGTAGGAAGCCGGCAGACAGCGCATCAAAGTATAGATAATAAAGGCCACCAGGATCAGGATCAGGACGGATAACAACAGACGCTTGATAATATATTTCCGCATATTGTATTTCCTTTCTCTTTCCTGAATATTGCAGCCGTTCAGAACAGCAGCAACGCAAAGGATGCCGGCAATTTGGATCCGCCCTTTCCTGCTATTATGAACAGTCGCAGCTTTAGAACTTTAACCAGGTAAAGAGCTTTAAAATCGAGTATGAGGTGGTTTTTGCCTCATACTCGCCCGTGCGAGCCGGGTGCGCCATCAGGCGCAATCTTCCTTACCCGGCTCTGCGCATATGGGAAAACGCCTACGTCCCGAGTGCAGAACGGAACGCAGGCGCCTTTGCCCTATTACTCAGTTTAGTGGACTATCAGATATTATTTTCAGCCATCCGGCCGCTTTTTATCCGCATATCCGCATTTTTAGTTCATCTCGATGGTCTCTACCTCAGACATCCAGCTCCAGTACGGAGTCATATCCGGAGTCAGGGAATCTACATTCACACGCTCGGTGGAGACAACGAACATCTCGCTTCTCTGATATACCGGAACCTCTACGCCCCAGTCCATGATGATCTCCATCGCGCTCTTATACAGACTCTTACGGAAGGTCTGGTCGGTGGTCTGGCGTGCCGCCATGATCAGCTCATCCAGCTCCTCATCATTGATCATGTAGTAGTTCGTGGAACCCTCGCTGTGATACAGCTGATACATATCCGGATCCGTGCTGGCCTGCCATGCGGCTACCCACATATCCGCCGCACCGGTCTGATATGCCGCATACAGCTCGGATGCATTCGCGTGGTCATTGATATCCAGCGTGATGCCGATCGATGCCAGCGCCTCAGACGCATTGGAGAGAAGCAGGAAGGACGGATGGTCGCCGCTGCCGCTCGCGCCGATGTGTACGGTGTAGGTCAGAGAAGCGCCTTCCGGAGCCGCCGTAACAACACCGTCTTCTACCGTGTAGCCGGCTGCCTCGAAGTAGCCAAGTGCTGCAGTAAGAGCTGCTGCGTACTTATCTTCCGTGGTCATGTCATCCGTGTAAATCGCATTGCCGTCTACATCTACAGAATAAGCAACCGTATAACCATCGTCCGTCACCTGCGGAGCCGCCCAGCTCGTAGAGGAAATCGGATAGTTAATAATAGAAGCCGTTTCACCATAATAAGAATTTACAGACTCATCACGATATACAGCAAAGATTGTACCAAATGCCTTTCTCAGAGCCCTGGACTCATCCGAAGACGCGTCGTCGCCGACCTTGACATTATTTGCGGAAATACCGATATAGCCATAGCCGCGGAAATCATAGAGCAGAGTCGTCAGGATGTCGCCGCTCAGCTCGCCGTCGCTGTTATAGCTGGAGATCTCGTCCGCTCTCTCGCCGCTGTAGGACGGATCCGCGATATCTACCGTACCGGTGGTAACCGCAGAAATCTTGTCATCCTCAGAAGTGATCTCTACAAAATTCAGATACTGAGTGACCGGCTCGCCCTTGTAATAATATGGGTTCGCTTCCATGTAAACCACGCCGTTGGAATACTCGTTGAACATATACGGACCAGCACCCATCGGAGCTGTGGTCTTTTCTTTGATACCGCTTAAGTCACCCTTGGTGAAGCCGAAGGAGTGATTGTCATAATCATACAGCTCCTCATCGCCATAGTAAGCCAGAGGGGTGATCGGAATCGCCATGTAATAAATGAAGGTCGCATCCAGCTCAGAAGTGGTCACTTCCATGCTGTAGTCGCCCGTGCGGACGATACCGGAAATATAATCTGCCGTCTCGCCAGTCGTGATACCGACGCTGTATGCGCTGTAATCCTCCATCAGATCAAACAGAGAAGAGCCTGCGGTCTCGGTGGTAGACAGTGTCGCATAATCTCCTGCGTAAGACTCTACCAGGAGATTCCAGAAATCCTCTGCGGTCGCGTCATCAGCCAGGCCGTCAAAAGCCCATGCGGAAGCCGCCGTCGCCACGTCACTGGAGTCAGCTGCGTAACCGGCAGCCACACAGTAATCAACGATCTCCTGCGCGAAAGCGATACCAGCCTGCTTCAGGTCTGCCCAGAAAGCGGTCTGTGTCTCTTCATCCCAGTAGGTAAAATCGGTGTTGTCTTCACCGGCAGCCGCCAGCAGGTCAAACAGAGTACTCATACCGCTCTGGTACTCCTCCAGTCCGACGATCGGAGTGGAATACAGGGTCGTGGAACCGTCATAGGTCGGATCCAGGAATACATACATCGCGAAGATCACATCGTCGATGTCCGCATAGGTGCCGTCTGAAAACTGGATGTCGTCACGCATCGTCACGGAGTAGGTAACGGTGCCATCCTCATTCTCCGTAATAACAATGTCCGCCGCACCCGTATAGGTGTAATCCGTGCCGTTGTAGCTGCGGGTCTCGCCCTCGATACCGGAAAGAACCGGCTCGCCCACACGATCGTTACCCATCAGATAAACCTGCGTCATGTCAGAGATGTTCACATCATCCACATTCGACGCAAAGAATGGGGAAAACTTCTGCTCAAGTCCGGTCACAGACGCCACCAGAGTATTACCGTCATCCGCACGCTCTGTCGTAGCCTCTGTCTCCGCTTCAGTCCCCCCCCCCTCCTCGGCCAGGGCGCTTACAGAAAGCGAAGCGACCATAGACGCGGCAAGGGTCATTGCCAGCAACTGCTTCATTCTTTTCTTCATGCTAATTATCCTCCTAAATGATTTTTGGTACCGCCCCCGGGGCGCTGACCCTGAGGTTTGTACTAAATAAGTTCATTATATTTCAACAAATGAAAAAAGTCAATTAAAAAACGAACGGTTCCAGTTATTTCTTGTTACTTGCATAGAGAAATTCACGACAAACCCTTCTTTCACAATTTGAAGCCGTATTTTTATATCAATCGGGCAGGGGAACGCTTTCTCCCCTATCCGCTGCGCCGGCCGCGTCAAGCGAAGCTGGAAAATTCCTCACACGGCTCGTGTGCATAAAAAAAGAAGCCGGGTAATCCGGCATCTTTTTCTATGGCTCACGCCCGGCGGCTTCTACATGCCGTCCAGGTGTTTTTGCTCTGCACTATTCTGCTGCAATTGTAACATTATCTGCTGCAATATCCATCCAATTTCTTACCAGCCACTCATTCGCTTTATTCGGCAGCACTCTCGCTCTCATAAGCGGATGTCATCACATCGGCAATCACCGTATGGCCCTCCGCGTTGGGGTGAAAGTCAAAATTGAAGGAGTAGGTAGCGGCATCTATCTCCGCGTTGGTCAGGGTATCCTCAGAAGCGGCAAACTCGCTGCAGACATCCGCCACTGTGTAGTCCGAGGTTTTTGAAAGCGAAAGCAAGCACAGTATTATAAGCGACTACGCCCGTTTCAAAAAGAAGCGCGATGTTTTCATAGGTATCCCCCAGCCACTGATAGGGATTGTACTGGTTGGCGACCACGATGACCGCATCAGGATTTACCGCCTTTATTGCCGCCGCGATATTATTAATGTCTTCCACACAGGCGGCAACAGCGTCTGTAAAAGCAGTTGAAGTATCCGCATCTGTAAGGTACGCGCTCCAGTCACTGGCGTTCAGGAGCGTAAGCAGACTGCTTACCGTCGTAAGATTATCGCCGGAAGGATCTGCAAAAGCGGACTGGATCGTTTCGGCATCTACCATAACGCCACTGGCGGCGGCAATCTCCGTCATAACTGTGTAGAAGGCTTCCATCAGATCATTTCCGCCAATCGTAATGGTAATTACATCCGCCGCACTGATCGCCGCCAGATAAGTAAGATAGTCTGTACCGGCAGTGTCAGTCAAAGCGTCCACAAGCACAGCGGCGGTCAGGCCGTCTACGGCCGCATTGACGGTGACGGCTGCGCCGATTTCCTCCGCAAACAGATCGGCAAAGCATTCCTCGCTATCGTCCAGTCCGTACCCGGTGGTGATGCTGTCACCCAGAGCCAGATAGGCCAGTGTGCCGCTTTCCGTATCGTCTGCCGCGAAGCTGGTGACCGGCAGCAGTGTGAGCGCCATGCAAAAGCTCAAAATAGTTCCAAGTATTCTTTTTTTCATGTAAGTTTTCCTCCTCTTTGTCTCAAAATGTCTTTCTCGCGAAACACAGACAACATTGCATCTTTTCTCTTGAGCGCCTATGATTTTATCATCCATTTTGGTTCCCGGCACCCTACTTTCCAGGTCAAAAAAGTAGGGGGCAAAACCAGTCTACCGGAGCATATACAGCGGCAGCTGCTCTCTCTTTTTTATATAAAGCTTATCCAGGATAATGGAAATATACCATTTAACCGTAGATATCCTGATCCCCAGGTGGTCGCTGATCTCCTGGTTCGTCCATCCGCGCGCCGCCAGCATGGCAACAGTGAATTCCATGGTGGTCAGGGCATCCGTCACATGTTGTCCTGTGTCCGGGTTATGGATTTTCCGCCATCCGGCGGAAAAGTTATAGGTAATGTCGATGATCCGTTTGAAATCGTCCGGATAATCCTTTCGAAGCACCGCCTCCAGCGTACCGCCCAGCAGACCGTGATGTTCCCCGAACGCTTCAAGCAGGTCGTCCGGCCGCGCGATTTTCCACGCTTCTAAAAGATGCTCCTCTGCCTGTTCGCCCTGCTTCAGGTTGATATGTCCCATGGTAGAGACCAGATGCAGATAAATTGTCGGGACCGGGTACAGCGTATCTTCCAATGCGAGAGCAGTTTCCGCAATGCCGATGCAGACGCCGTACTGTCCGGCTAAATAAGCCTGGTGCGCCTGCACATACAGGAAAAACAGGCGAAGCCCCGGTGGCAGCAGGGGAATGCATTCCCGAAGCGGCGGAAGGGTTTCCGGCACCGGCAGATGCAGCAGGACACATGCGCCGACGGCAATGCAGGCGGCATAGGTCCGATAAATTGCAGGCGTATTTTCATCAATGGATTTTACGGTCGCCTGTACCTGCGCCATCGCCTGCCTTGCCCTTGGAATCCGGTCAAGGGCAAGATTCGCGTAAGCATAAAGTCAGCAGGCGGAGAGGCGCAGGGCAAGGTCTTCATGCGGCAGATATTCTTCGGCAATATCCGATGCCTTTGCCGACTGGCCGCTGAAATAATAATACTCCGCAAGAGCAATCTGCCGCGTATCCGCGTCTTCCATTTTGGGAATAAAGTCCATTGCCTTCCCCGGCGGCCAGGATGTGTTCAGCAAAGGCATCGCGGTATGAAGCTTTTGCGGCGGCATATTTTTCTTTAAAACCCTCCGCTTTTCCGTCTTCTGATTGATCGTATCCGGATTTCCCATCTTCTGATTGGCCGCTTTTTGCACTGCTGCCCTCTGCCGCATATCTGCGGGCTTTTCGGCGTCCAGCGGGATCGCCCATGAACAGCCAAACTTGACAGCCCCTTCTATGCGCTCCGTGGCACAGTAACGCTGCACATACCGTTCTGATATCCGCCATTTCTCCGCCGCTTCTTTCACGGACATATATTCCATTTTCATTTCCTCGCAAGATGACTTCTGTATGTGTGCGGCGCGCCGCACACTCCTGCGTTTCATCGGAAATCACCGGATTACTATCGCAGCCAGACGCCGTCCTCCTGACTCATCCTTTCGCCATGCGGTATATCTGCGCGACATCCTCCGCATTCAGCTTTTTGATCACACCGACGGTGCGCCCTCCGTGAATGCTGCATTTATCCGCCATCTCCAGGATCTGCTCCTCGGTCGGGTCAATCCCCAGCTCCTTAAGGCTGGTCGGCATGCCGACACTGCGGTAGAAATCCTCCATCGCTTCAATTCCGGCCAGGGCGAGGGAAGCATCAGGCGATGCTGCCGTTTGCCCGCCCCCGTCAGCCTCGTCCAGATCAAAGACCTGCCGCGCAAAGCTGGCAAAGCGCTCCGGGCACTCCTGATAAACATATCTGGCCCAGCTTCCCCAGACTGCCGCCAGTCCTGCACCATGCGCCACGTCAAACATGCCGCCCAGCTCGTGCTCAATCTGGTGGGAAGCCCAGTCTCCGCCGTCCGTCCCACATCCGGTCAAACCATTGTGGGAAAGGCTGCTCGCCCACATGACCTCCGCACGGGCGTCATAGTCGGACGGATTCTCCTTTAAAATCTTCGCGTTTTTCATCACCGTGCGGATCAGAGCTACGGCAATGCCGTCGGTCAGCTCCATGCCGCCGTCCTGATGGAAATAGCGTCCCATCGTATGCATCATGATATCTACACAGCCACTCTGCGTCTGATAGTCCGGCAGCGTAATTGTCAGCTCCGGATCCATGACGGCAAACCGGCAGCGGCAGTAATTACTGCTGTATCCCCGCTTGACCCAGCCATTCTCATTCGTGATCACGGAAGAGTCACTCATCTCGCTCCCGGCCGCCGCGATTGTCAGCACAGCCCCAATCGGTGCACAGCCCGCAGCCTTGCGCTTATAATCATAAAAGTCCCAGACATCGCCTTCATTTGCAAGCCCGTATCCGATCGCCTTTGTCGAGTCAATTACGCTGCCGCCTCCGACTGCCAGCAGGAAATCTACATTTTCCTCCCGGCAGAGCTGAATCCCCTCCCTGACCTTCGAAAGTCTCGGATTCGGCACCACCCCGCCAAGTGTTACATAAGGAAGTCCCTCGTTTTTCAGCGAAGCACAGACCTTGTCCAGAAGCCCCGAACGCACAACACTTCCGCCGCCATAGTGGATCAGAACCTTATGTCCGCCCTGCTCCCTGATCAGCTCTCCTGCTCTTGATTCGGCTCCTTTTCCAAAAACCACTTTAGTCGGTGTAAAATACTCAAAATTCATGTATATCCTCCTTTTTCTAAATTTATAAAAGGCATTTGCAAATAATTCTGTTTCAAACTGCCCTGCTTGCAGCACATAGCCCAAGGATTTCCACGTAAGATGTTTTTTCATTCTTAAAATAGGTGTCAAAAATTAATGGAGCCATGCGATTCCCCCATTTCATTCTATGCCCTTCCGGCAGGATACGCAATCTCCATCAGGCCGCAGCATCCTCCGGCTGAGTAACCACTCCTCGTCAAAGTTTGGTCTCCTGGCGGCTCACTCAATCCCCGCCAGATCATAATTCTCCAGCCACTTTTTCGCTTCGGCGCACACGCCGCGCAGGCAGGCTTCGTCGAACGGGCTTTCCAGGCCGGCGTTTTTCAGCAGATCGGTGAAGGTACGACTGCCGCCCTGCTTTGTGTAGGCCATGTAGTGCTCCCAGGCGTTTTTCTGGTCGTGCTGCAGCATCGCCCAGAATTCCAGCGATACCGTCTGTGCCAGACAGTAGTCGATGTAGTAGAACGGGAAGGAGTAAATGTGGTGCTGCCGCTGCCAGCCCTCGCCGTCCGCATAAAACGGGATGTCGCCGTCCAGCTTCTGCCAGGGCATGTAGATGCCAAGCAGCTCCTTCCAGACGCCATGACGCTCGGCCGGGGTCATGTCCGGTTTTTCATAGACAATATGCTGGAAGTGGTCGACCATCGTGCCATAGGGAATGAAGGTCAGTGCGCCGGAAAGATGGCTGTAATAAAACTTCTTTGCGTCGTCGCCAAAGAAACCTTTCTCCCACGGCCAGGCCATGAATTCCATTGACATGGAATGTACCTCGCAGGCCTCCATGCTCGGCCAGCTCAAGGACATCGGTATCCGGTCGCGGTTCATATAGTACGCGAAAGCATGTCCCGCCTCATGCGTCACGACCTCCACGTCGTGCTGCGTACCATTAAAGTTTGCGAAGATAAAGGGAACGCCGTAATCCGGGAGGCCGGTGCAATAGCCGCCGCCTTCCTTGCCCTCCATGCTCAGCACGTCCAGCAGGTCATTGTCGAGCATCGTGCGGAAAAAAGCACTGGTCTCCGGAGAGAGCTCGTCGTAAAATTTCTTCCCCTGTGCGAGGATGTCGTCCGGCGTACCGCAGGGGCGCGGGTTCCCGGAACGGAATTCCAACGCGTTGTCCGCGAAGCTCATCGGATATTCCTTGCCCAGGCGCTTTGCCTGCTCGCGGTAAATACTGTCTGCCACCGGCACCAGATATTTCTGTACAGCCGCGCGGAATTTCTCCACATCCTCCTTGGTATAGCAGTTGCGCCCCATCCGGTAATAGCCCAGCTGCGTATAGCCGTCATAGCCCAGCTTTTGGCCCATCTCGTCTCTTAAATGCACTAGCTCGTCATAAAGACCATCCAGCTTTTCCTGGTTGTCCTTATACCACTGGCCTTCCGCCTTCCAGGCGCTTAAGCGGCGCGCGTCGTCCGGGTCATTTTTAAACGGCGTCATCTGAGAAATCGTATAGACGCCGCCTTCAAACGGAATCTGCGCGGACGCGAGCAGCTTCTCATATTCCTGCGTGAGGTCATTCTCCCGCTGCAGCTGCGGAATGATCTCCGGTGAGAAGGTCTTCAGCTCAATCTCCGCGTTGACAAACATCAGGTTTCCATATTCCGCCTCAAAATCCGGGCGGAACGGACTCTGCAGCATCGCGATCGTCCATTCCTGTTCATATTCCTGCAGCTGGGGCATCGCGGCATTCCAGAATTTCTTTTCTTCATTATAATAAGCATCCCGCGTGTCAATCGAGTGCCGGATGCTCGCCAGCGACCCCAGCGTCTGGGTATGCCGGTCTGCCTGTTCCTTCTGTAAAAAGACCTCGCGGGCCTCCTCGTAGGTTGCGGCAGCCTTCAGCTGCTCTGTAAAAGTGGCAGCCTGCCGCTTCATCTCTTCCAGATCGGGCCGCTCATAGGGCATTTCTGAAAATTTCATTTTTTCTTTACCTCCTATAATATATATATTGCAAACGGCAATTGGTCGTTTACGGTCATGTACCTAACCCGGACAAGCCGGAACCCAAATTTTGTCATTTTGCGCAAGAAATTGTTCTTAAGTTCCTAAAGCTTCGCCTATCTCGTCACTCCATATTTTATGCAGATAAAAATTGATTAAACTTAATCATGCATGCGTATTATAATGCTTTTTTACATCTGCCGCAAGAGTTGAATTCTATTTGAAAACAGTTTGGCTGCCGCGCAACGAGGCAAAAGTCGTGAATATGACCTTGAAGCTCAGCTGTTCCAGAATAGGATCACGCAGGAAAAAAAGAAGCTGTTAAAAGAAGTTGATTTACTGGAACGAAGTGGTGATCTGGCAGCCAGAAAGCGAGACTGGGCAGCTGCCATAGGCGCATATGAAAAAACCCTGAAGTAGCTGGAAAATCTACTGGGACAGTTGAGAGTCCGATGCGTTCTTAGTGTTTGTGAAGTATTCAATGATTCAGAGCCGGCGAAGCGAAGAACTTCCCTGTGGCGTAAGCTGGGAAATATTTTCAAGAAGCAGGGGAATCAGGACGAAGCAAACAAATACCTTGAGATGGCGGATAATAATATTCAATGGGAGACGCACAGTGGCAATCCTTCCAGGTAAACCATCGTCTGACACGCTTTCTACAATGCCCGGCTCATGCGTGGCAAAATCAGGCGAAAATCATAAAGTGGAGAAACATCTTCCGATATTTATAAAATGTATATCGGTAAAAATCTTTTCCAAACAGATCGAAGGTACAAATGAAAATCACATGGCAAAATTCACCCTATACCTCTCCATCTGGCCTGCTATTAATTTGCACAAGTCATCAGATTTATCCTTGCGTTCTCTCAGGAAATCAAAAACCAGGGATTGTACTTTTTCATAATCTATTTTAATTTCACATTCTCCCAGCAGATGCGCCTGCTCCTCAAAATCCCTCGAGAAAGGCTGAGGAGTCATTTTTTTGAATTTTTCTTCGAGCGGCATTTTATCTGGGAATACGTGTTTGAGGCTGAAAAAAGATGCTCCAAAATCAAACATCGGTGCTTCTCGAAAACCATCTGCCGTCTGTATGAAAGAGAGATTATGAAAATGGCGGTCCACATCAAGTGTCAGCATATCAAAATACAACATTCTGTTCAGGTAACTTTTGCAATCCACTCCTGTATAATGCTCCACAAAATCAATTACAAACTCAATTCGTTCTTTCGGCGTGTCGAATGAAGATACCCGATTCTTTAATTCACCACCAGTAATCATTTTATACAAACGATGGAAGGTGACTACCGTTTCGCCTTCTTTAGTAAAAGATTTGCTGCGGCATCCAGGTACACCATTAATCAAGCATTCCTCATAATAAACATAGTCAGTGACATTGCTGCAGGAAAGAAGGCGGCTGCAAACTGCCTCACTCTGCCCTTCTGTTCCATTAAAATTCTGCTTATACCAATATCCGTCTTTGTAATATTTATTCGTCATTCCAAGGCTGCCATACTGACTTCCTACAAAATAATCATTATCAATCGTATAGTCAATCATGCCCGATTCTCCCATCCAGAGCATCACCCTGTCTCAATCCCGCACTTTCACCTCGTCCCATGTGATTTCCTCGCCCGGAAACTTTAGCCAAAGATAATCCTCCCACATAACGCCGTGTGTCACCTGCACGATATCATAAGGGTTATATTCTGAAAGGTGCATACATTTCAGATAGTCCGGCAGACAAGTCCGTCCCCGCGGCATACACCGACTTTCCAGAAAATCAAACATCTGAGCAAAGGTTGGGGTATCAAACAGGTATGGCACGTAGGGAATCTTATCCGAATAACGTTCATACTTCACCGACAGGCGTTCCCGATCCATTTCTACGTGAGAAGTTTTTTCATTTCTGAAGTATGTGTCAAAAATAAACGGTGCCATATACTTTTCCCTCATTATTTTACTGCATGTCTTCATCAATTCTTGTATACTGAATGAATGTAATTTTGCTCAGCTTATCATTCCATATTTTTTATGCAAATAAGAGTTGACTATTCATAATCATGCGTGTGTATTATAATGCTTTTTAACATCTGCTGCAAGAGCGGTTTCGTTGAAAACAGGGCTTTTATTTCTACTCACATGCCCCTCGCGGAGCGTGACGCCTGTTTCTGCCTGTTTTACTGTCTCATAAATATTTCTACTCACACGCCCATATTGGGCGTGACATATACCGTCTAAGTTTTTGCGTGCCTTTCTCCAAAAAACGGCTGCTGCTGCTTCGAAGGCCGCGGCAGACCCTTGCTCACCCTGCGTAGGGAATCATTTCAAAATATTCGTATTCCGATATGCCGTCAATATAAAGCGTCCACGCGTCCTCCCCATTGCCCCGCTCGTAGGAAATACTTCCTTTTTCTCCGCTGTCCTCGTCTCGGAAATACGCGGTTCCATTGTCATCGGAGCCGGTAATCCGTATCCGGGTGCCTGCCGGGAGTACTGCCGCCTCTCCACTGTCCATCGTCACAGGGAGGTCTTTCGTCACTGTCAGGATCCTGAAGGTATAGCCATCCTGTCGGATCTCAAAAATATCCTCTGTCTGCAAAAGCTCTCCATTTTCTGCAATCACATAATCCAT
This sequence comes from Lachnospiraceae bacterium, assembly GCA_021203145.1. Taxonomy (GTDB): domain Bacteria; phylum Bacillota; class Clostridia; order Lachnospirales; family Lachnospiraceae; genus Choladousia. The sequence goes on from JAJQBS010000052.1 coordinate 16,716, forward strand.
GTAAGCACTGTAGGTCCCAAGCACATCCAGATGGACGCGGAGTGTCAAAACCTCCGTGCCGACAGTACCCTCCTGCAGGCTTACGCCCTCCAGACGGCTTCGCAAAGTGGGGCTCCCGTCCGTGATTTCACAGAGAAATGTCACATAATCATTCGACATATAATCCGCGTCAAACAGAACGAAGCTGCGCCCGTCCGAGAGAGATAAAAGATACGCATCCCCAAAGCTTCCGAATGTATCCGCAACAGCAGCGGTTTCTCCATTCAACTCTAGCGATACCTGCAGCATCTCATATTCGTCCTCTGTCACATCCAGCCGGAGTAAACCCCGGGCCGTTTCCACATCCGTATTCACTGAAAATCTTCCCGCGCCCGTTCCATCCATCGCAGAATAAGCAGCTTTCATATAGATCCCGACCTTCGTATAGGGGCATGTCACGGAAATCGCCCCCGTTGCATATGAGCCAAGCTCGTAGGGATCAAACACAAAAGTAATCCCCTCTGTGCTCAGATACCAGGTTGGCTCTGTATCCCACATTGCCGCAACCGTATCCTCGTAACCGTCAAAAAGCTCCTCTCCATACTCGCTTTCGAGGATTTCTATCAGATAAGCCTGAGCCAAAGAGCGGAATCCTTCCGCATCCTCCATAATGTCGTTAAGCTCCAGGATCTCTCCGGTCGTGGCATCAAAGTTCACAGAGGTATAGCCATAATTCCCATGCGCGCCGCCCGTGTAGGCGTATTCCATAATCACCAGGCTCAGAACATTTTCATCCACAAGGGTCAGCTCCATCTCCCTCCTGGCATTGTAATAGTAGCTGTCTGCATCCAGATTCTCATACGCAGTATCTTCTGCGGCGAATTCTGCCAATTCCCCGCAGGTGCTCCAGAAGGTTGCCGCCTGCTCCTCATTCCACTCGCGTACCGCTTCCGAAAGTGCCTCATAGCCTTCCCCTTCTGCGGAAACGCTACCACATTCCGCGTACATGAACCATTGCTCTCCATCTTCACTGTACCAGCTCCGATACGAGGTCTCGATTGCTATCCGGGGTGCTTCTGCGGCGGTGGCTGTATTTGCGGCGGAACCTGCAGTTTCGGCTAAATCTGCATCTTCGACAGCCGCGGCGTTTGCGGCAGCTTCCGTATTCGCTTCAGGGCTGGCATCCTCACCGTTTTCCGACGCCTGCGCCACCACGTTCTGTCCCATCCCCGGAAATACGGAAAAACAGAATACCAGGGCAATTCCCAGAAGCCTCCATCCCTTCGGCCGAATCATCCCTTCCCTGTTTTCATCCTTGTTAGCTTCCTTTTTCTTGTAGCTCATACCATTTTTCTCCTCTCAGTTTCCTATATTGCAAAAGGCAGATAGTCGTATGCAGTCATTGTCATATATGTCGTATTATAATGCCTTTTTACATTTGCCGCAAGAGTGAAAACAACCCTGAGAAAATGCAAATGCCCGGCAACAGTAATTCTTCCAACCACTGTCGCCGGGCGTAACACATACGTTTTCATGCCGCTGAGCGAAAACCTGTTCTGTATAGTTACGGCTATTCTTCATTATTCAGGCTCTTCTTTAAGTTCCCACTCCAGCGCAAGAACCATCTTTCGCAGCAGCGGAGCAAGGACCAGCTCCACTGCCTCCAGCGCAATATAGAGCACCGCGCCGGAGATTTTCCCGTCAAACTGGCTCTGCCAGATCAGGTTCACCAGCTCGCCCAATATCGCCGCACCGGAGAGCACGGCGGACAGGATCGCCCTCACAGGAAGAGCCTCCACGCTTTTTTTATAAATGTGTTCCGGAACTTTCTCCCCGCCGTCACTCAGCGTGTAGCTGCCCCAGACCAATGAAACGGAAGCCGCAAGTGCTCCGGCGTAAGGCAGCAGCACCCAGGCGCGCCCGTTCATCCCGACATCCGGCACGCACCCGGCCAGAATCTGAGCGGCAAAAGCAGCCAGGGAGAGCAGCCAGATTTTCGTCAGAGCCGCCTTCCTCGGGCTTTTCCAGATGTACTCTTTTCCTTTGTAGACATATACCCCGGACTCGTCCTGCTCGTAATCATTCAGATAAGAGCGGCGGCCCCGGTATTTCTTTTTTTTCTGTTCCATGGAGTTCCTCTTTAATTATAGTAAGCGACGTAAGTCGCTTTACTTTGCGCCTGAGAAAGTCCCTGAAAATCGAGGCTGATCACCAGATATTTTTCTCGTAAATACTCCGCCAAAGCATACAGAGTGGTCGTTTTCCCATACTGTCTGCCGCGGTTAATCGCGAAATATTTTCCGGCATCCACCATGGTTTTGATTTCCGCAAGTCGCCCGGAAAGATCGACCATATAATGAAGCTCCGGGGCGCAATAGTCTTCGGTATGAAAGGTTTTTCCCATCAGTCAGAACGCCTCCATCTTGTACTGCCCATAGCTTACCATGATATCTCCGGTTTCGCAAGGATGAATCACATAAATCCTTTCGCCTGCCGCACAGCCGACACCGGAAAAGTCCTTTCGCCTGCCGCGTCAGCTCATAGGCATTCAGCATATGGGCGATGCGGCAGCGCACCTTCAGCTTTTTCTCCGGCGAGGACAGCCAGCCGATGATCTCCTGCATGCGCGAATCGCGGGAGGGAATGATCATGTCATATTGAATGACTCGCTGAAAGTCCACCGTGTCACCCGGCTCCTGCGCCAGGGGCATTCGTAATTTTTCCCAGTTGCTCTGCTTCCTCAAGCAGCCTGGCGTTGCGCGCATTCATTGTGCCAAAGGAAGGCACGCAGCAGATCACCTGGCCGCAGATACGCAGAATCTCAAGAGCTTCATGCAGTTTTTTTTCACTGACAGGTTCGAACGCCCGCTCGGCAACTACGGCAGAAGCCAACGCTTTCGCCACCTCATAATCAATATCGTTTTCGTGCAGCACGCCCGTGGCGAATGGAATGCCCTCGCGCTGAAGGCGGCGGTACGTAGGGATCGCGCTGCCGTCTCCCCCGATCACAAACACCTTCGGGGCGGCCTTGTTCGCTGCCAGCTCGATGCAGCCGAACAGTGGATCGTATGTGCCGTCGGTGATGTCGTATAGTTTCTGAATATAATCTGGCGTAAAGACTTCCTCCGGCGTACCATAACGATCAATATATTCGCCGTGGACACAGATCACCCTGTCTGAAATCTTCTGCGCCAGATCCAGCTCGTGCAGCGACATGATCACTGCCACCTGGCTTTGCGCCACCAGCTTTTTCAGGATAGAGAGCAGCTCCAGCTTGTGGCGGATGTCGAGGTAGGAGGTTGGCTCGTCCAGAATGATGATCTCCGGCTCCTGGCAGATCGCGCGGGCAAGCATGATTCTCTGCCGCTGGCCGTCGCTGATTGCCTTGAAATCCCGGTCGCACAGATCCAGTGCATGGACCAGCTCCATCGCTCCGCACACCTTCGCGCGGTCCTCATCGGTCAAAATCCCCAGCGTCCCGGTATAGGGGTAGCGGCCTGTCGCCACGATGTCTTCACAGGTCATCAGCTCCGACTGCATCCGCTCCGTGAGGACGACCGCCATCTTCTGCGAAAGCTCCTTCCCGGAAAGCCTCTGCAGACTTTCATTTTCCAGGTAAACCGTGCCGCTGATGGTTTTCAGCTGCCGTGTAATGCTTTTGAGGATCGTCGATTTCCCGCCGCCGTTCGGTCCGATCAGCGTCAGGATTTCCCCGCGGCGCACCTGCATCCCGATTTCTTTAATCAGGGGTCTGCCGTCGTAGCCGACGGTCAGCTTTTCTGTTCGGAAGTAGTAAGAATTATTTTTTTCCGTCATCTTATCGTTTTTCAAATATCGTTTCCTGTGTCTCTTTCACATTCATCTCCAGAACAAATGTTTTTCATTCGATTGTTTACTTATTCCTATAATGCGTACCACATTGGACAATCTCCAGAATCCCTTGCTCTATCCGAAACACAATTCTATTCGCTTTATCAAATACGTACACTCCAGAAACCGCTAAGATTTCCTGTCAATGGTTCCGGCTTCCCGGTACACTTATATCCGTTTCTGTCAATATCTTTAAGTAACTGATTAATTTTGCTTAGCGTTTTTATCTTTTGTCTGCCATTCTAAATATTCCTCCCAGGCTTCATCACGCCAAAGCTTTCTCATGTATCCTCCTCAATTAAATCATGTTCTTTCAAAGTACACTTTCCAGATTTTATTTCGGCTACCCTTTTTTCCAGTTCAGCGATATTTTCTTCGCTGTAAAATGGATCTGCAACAATTTCAAATGGGATCCGCTGTTCTCGAGTTACTTTTGCAGCAAACATTGTAAAGGCCGATGTCATCGTCAGTCCCATTTTTTTACAGGTTTGCTCCATATTCTTTTTTAAATCTGCGTCCATTCTAAAATTAACCATTGCCTGTGCCATATGAAACCTCCTTGTGCATGCAGTTATAAAGATAACATACAGTTGTTTATGCGGTTTTCTATTTCTTGCCTGCGGTTTTCATTAGCATATTAGCACAGCAATAAGCATATGCCAATCATTTTTAATCAAATGCTTTACATTTCACCATTTTCAATCAGAATTACTCTGTCTTCCTTCTCACCATAATATAAATGACGACCGGTGCGCCGAACAACGCCGTCACGGAGCTGATGGAGAGCTCGGTCGGAGAAAAGATGGTGCGCGCGATGAGGTCGCAGAACATACAGAAAACCGCGCCGCCCAGAAAGCAGGCCGGTATCACAAGAAGCGGTCTGGCTGTGTTCAGGAGGCTTTTTACCAGATGGGGCACCGCGACTCCGACGAAGGAAATAGGGCCGGCGAACGCGGTAACACAGGCGGAGAGGATGCTCGAGAGAAGGATGAGCGCCACGCGGAATGCGCGGATGTTCACGCCGAGATTCTGCGCGTACACCTCGCCGAGCTGATATGCGCTGATCGGCTTGGAGAGGAAAAAGGTGATCACCAGTGACGCGCCGACCACGACGGCCATCACCGCCACGTTGCCCCAGGTCATGCCGGAAAAGCTCCCGAGCGACCAGTTGTGGAGATTGACAATATTGGAGTCATCGGCAAAGGTCACGACAAAGTCCGTGATGGCTGAGCAGATATAGCCAATCATCACACCGCAGATGACAAGCATGGACATGCGTTTGACCTTATTAGAGACCAACAGGACAAAGCCCATCGAAATCATGGCGCCGGCAAACGCGGCGATGATCATCGCGCCCGAGGACATCGTCCGGGAGGCAGACAGAAAACCAACCATCACCAGTGCCACAACCAGCTTCGAGCCGGAGGAGATACCCAGCACAAACGGCCCGGCAATCGGATTGTTAAAAAAGGTCTGCAGCAGAAAGCCTGACACAGAGAGCGCCCCACCCAGGATGATGACAGAAAGGATTCGCGGCAGACGGATCTGCCAGATAATGTTGTACGCGGTTGCATCGCCTTGCCGCAGGAAAATAATCCGGCAGATCTCCGGTACCGAAAGATCGACGCTGCCTGAATTTACGTTCCAGATAAACAGAAGGACGGTCAGCACAATCAAGATCAGAAAAGAAAGCAGGACGCGCCGCTTTGTTGATTCTTTTTCAGTCATTTTACTCTCCATTATTCCGCAATTCGATGCAAAAACTGCAGCTCGCCCTCGTCCACGTCCTCATCACTAAGTATCGTGTGGATCTCGACAATCAGGTCGCCCAGGCTCGTAGTCTCCTGGAACAGGTTTTTTCCGGTACACCAGACATTCCCGTTCTGCACAGCCGTAAAGTCCGCCAACAGCGCACTTTTCCCAAGAAGCTCATCGATCGTATAAATCTCGCCGTCGATCGTGCTGTTGTAAATGATATAGTCAGCGTCATACGCCTGTGCGTAAAACTCTTCCATCGTCATATTGACTGTGGAAAGTGCGCTGTCGTCCTCGCCCAGATCGTCAAAGACATAGGTACCCCCCGCCAGCTCAATCATTTTCGCGACATAGTCATTCGATTTGCGGACATTTGCGGTTCCGGCAGACGTGATATAAAAAAAGGCGACCGTCTTTCCCAGAGATTCTTCAGAAGCAACTGCCTGCACACTCGCAACCTGCTCGTTGAAGATCTCCTCCGCCTCGTCCTCCAGACCGAGAAGCACCGCGTAGAGCTTCATCCACTCGGTCCGGCCCATCGGATGCGACTCGTAGCTGGAGCGTTCCACCAGCACCGGGATGCCGAAGGCTTCCAGCTTTTCCTGCACCTCAGGATTGTGGTAAATCATCGTCGACTCAATCGCCAGACCGCAGCCCTCCGCGAGAATCAGCTCATAATCTGGCGCACTGTATTTGCCGGCGTAAAGAATGTCGCCCGCTTCCATCGCTTCCTGCGCTTCCTCTATATACCAGCCGCCCGCGTTTGTCCCGGACAGCCGGATCGCGTCCAGCGCGTCCAGCGAAGTGAAAAAGTCCATGGCGGAAGTCGCTACCAGATAAATATTTGCAATAGGCTGCTGCAAAACAGTCACGCTATCCTCCAGTCCGTCCGGAGTCCCGACATCCTCCGGGACGATCAGAAAAACATCCTCGTCGGCGATGACGATTCTCGCGTAACCGCCTTCGTAATAATCCACAGTAAACTGCTCTGCGTACAAAAGCTCAAGGCTTCGCTCCCAGGTGAGGCCGCACCAGTCCTCACCGGAGGGGTAATTGCGGTCGCTGGCGTCGTCTGCAGCTGTTGCATCGTCTGCAACCGCCATGTCATCTGTGCTGTCCATTCCCACAGTATTATCCGTTTCCGTCGTATCGTCTGCAACCGACGTATCACCTGCATCCGACGTGTCGTCCGCATCCGCTGCTTCATCTGTCTCCGCCATGTCCTCCCCATCCGCCGCCCGGATGCTCGTTGAGTCAAAATACAAAGTATACTCAATCTCGTGCGGCGTGCTCATCGCGGTTGTATCGGCCGTCACGGCGATCTCACAGTCAAAACCGGCAACCGGTATCTCGAACGTGGAATTACCTTCTTCGTTTACCGGCTCATATCGCGTTCCGTCAACGAGCATATAGTCATAATAAGGACTGCTGAAAATGATTGTCGCCGTTATCGCCCCGTCCTCCGCTACAATCGTCGCCGGGCTTTCCACGCTCGCCTTCCCGGAGCCGCCCGAAAGGGTCACATCGACCAGCCAGGTACCATCCTCAAGGCCAATATCCGCAGCCGTTGTCCGTTCTGTTCCAGAGGCAGCAAAAACGTGTGCTGTTTTTATCCGGACAAGCAACAGCAACGTTCCAGCAATCGCTAAAACTGCAATCATTAAGGCTGCGATCGCTAAAGCTGTCGCTGAAGTCTTTCTGGTATTTCTTTTCCTGTTCATCATGTTCCTGCTCCTTTGGAAATCTCCATCATTCCTTTAGCCAGGCAGAAAATGGTGCTTATCCCGTCAGAAGAATGACAATGGCACGCAACAAGCATAAACCATAACAAAAAGTTCAGAAAACCTTCCCAATAGAAGGAAAAGCAGCCGGAGGACTCGTCTCTCCCCCGGCTACCCTGCAAATCCCTGTAATCTGCTAATCAGATAAGGGGAGTCCTCGCACCCTGTCCGCCCAGCGCGTAGTACGCCAAAATTTCTTTCGGCTTCCTGGCATCATATCTCCGGTCCAGCCAGGAGAGTGCCTGTCCATGCAAGCTTCCCTACTCCTCCACCGCTACCGGATCGGAAACGCTGACCTTGTGGTCATACCACACACCCTTAGTTCCGATCAGAGCCACGTCAAATTCCGTATCCAGCGCCGGTACCGGGATATCAAACCCATAGACCTCCTCGGTCGTGCCATCGCTGTAGGTAACTGTGTCAATCGTCGGCTCCAGTAATTCTGCTCCTTCTGTTTCAGCATCCGCAGCCAACCCGTAATAAAGGTTCACGATATTCTGTGATACCAGTGTCACGTGAACGGTCATCTCGCCATTTTCTACGGTCAGCGTAGCCTTGCCGTCCAGTGCCTCATTTACGTGAAACATGCTGCTGTCGGTGTCAAAATTTACCGTGTAAACGCCATCCGCAAGGGCTGCCGTCTCCGTGGAATCCTCGTCCTCCGCATCATCTGCTGCGCCAATTGACTCAATCGCAGCTGCCGTATGCTCGATGTAAAGCTCCTCGATCGCTTCGATTCTGCCAAGTCCTTCAATCTGAGTATCTACGCTCTCAAAAAGGCCGGACGCGTTGAACATGCTCAGCCAGGAATCCTCATCCTCGCCAGCCATGTCATTGTTCGCGTGGTCGCCGGCGACTACCATCAGCGGGCGAAGAATGACCTTCGTATAGCCTGCAGCAGCAACTGCCTCAATGACATTCTCGCATGCAGTCTCTTCCGGCTCGCCTTCAACGGTGCCGATGAATACGTTATCATAGCCAAGCTCATTCATCTGAGTCTGCATCTGGCTGTAGGAAACCTTCGCCGTGTGAGAGGTGCCATGCCCCATCAGAACGATCGCGGTGCCATCCTCCGCCGCAGCCTCCAGACTGTCATAATCAGAGCTTTCCACTGCAGCTGCAACAACCGCTTCCGCTACCGCTGCCTTATCCTCATTAATCACGGTCGCGTCATCGCCCACCTCACCGAGCAGAGGCTCTGCTACGACTACGGACTCAAACTGATCCTGATATTCCTCAACCGCTTCCATCAGCTCATCATACTCCGCGCCGTGCATCAGATGCGTCGGCTGCACAACCAGGTTCTTCACACCGTTTGCCACCGCGCGCTCCAGAGCCTGCTCCACATTATCAATCGACTCGCCGTCACGGGCCAGCACATGGTTGATGATAATCTGCGCCGTAAACGCTCTTCTCACCGACCAGTCCGGATATGCCTCGGCAATCGCGTCCTCGATCGCCTTGATATCCTCTACGCGGCTGTCGTTAAAGGATGTACCGAAGCTGACCACCAGGATTTCATTCTCACCGATCTCGTCCTGATTTCTCGGGTCATCCAGAGAAGCATCGCCGGTATCTCTGCCGAAATAATCCGGATCCGCGTTCTCACCCTCGACCAACTCCTTCTGCTCGTCGGTCAGCGCATCCCAGGCTTTCTTTGCCGCCGCACACTGCTCAGCCGTGTCTTCCGTCCATGTCTGGACATAGATCGCGTCGATCAGCGCCGCCACCTCATCCGCCGCAGCCTGATCCTCTTCTGAAACCTCCGCCGCAGCCTCCACTGCTTCCGTCTCCTCCTCCGCAAACGAATTCGCGGAACCCATCGCAAAGACGGTGGCCATCGCGAACGCAACTGCGAGTGTCCTTACTGTTCTTCTCTTCATTTTGATTCCCTCCTGTGAAAATAATGTAGGGTAATCGGATAGGGGGAACGCCCTTCTCCCCTATCCGCCTGCGCGAGCCGGGTGCGGCTTTAGCCGCAAAACTCCTTGCCCGGCTCTGTGCATAAAAAAACCCTCTTACACAGGGTAAAAGGATGAGCTGAATCGGACGGTTTCATAATACGCTGTCTCAGTTTGGAAACTCCGAAACAAAATCCTGACAATTCCTGACAGGCAGGATTCTTTCTGACAGTTCCTGAATTCCTGACAGGCAGGATTCTTTCTGACAGTTCCTGAATTCCTGATAAAACAGCCATATGATACCAGTCCATCCGCAGACCAATTCCCCGTGGTCCGGAGTATCCACTCAATCTTCCTGATAACGCGAGAATAATTTGTGAAATACTCCATTGCGCACAACAGGCAGGTCTCCTGGCTCACGGGCTGCGCAGGCCGCCTTCCCAGTTTCCCAGTGGCATAATGACCGCGCATGATAAAATTTCGAAGCCATTTACAAAACGCAGACCCTTTCGACCTTTTTGATCTTTTTGCCAGCGCTCTGCATCCTGGCCGCAAAATCTCCCGAATACAGTGACGGGATCGTACAGGATTCACACCTGTTTCCCTCTTAGCTGAGTCAGAAAATCCTTTCGGCTGCTGCCAGACGGCAACGCTATCACCCGATGCCACATGATGCATAGCCAAATAGTTCCCAACTCAGAACCTGCTGTGATTTATTAATTTATTACAAAAACAAGTCTACTACAAGCCATGTCAAAAATCAAGTCTCTTTTTACTTGCCCATATCGGATAAAACAATCCTGGTTACAGGTCACACCCTAACCAAATTTACGTTGTTTTTGCCGTTACAGGTGTGACCTGTAACGGCATCCGGCCAATTAAAATCGCTTCGCGATGGGCCGGATGCTTGCAGCCTCTACGCTTTTGCCCCTGACCACGCAGCAAGTGCGTGGTCGGGTTGTGAACAGTAACCAATCCTGTCATACGCGCCGTTCTTCTTATCTTCCGGATGTGGTTCGAGGCCAATCACAGTAATTTCCTGTTTTCCGGGACCATATACCCAATACATACGCATCGCTCCACTCGTTCGATTTTCCAGATAAGACTGCCACACTCTGATACCATATCGGCGCGTCAACGGTTCGATTTCATGAGTTTGCAGACCTGGAATAAGAAGGATCCTGCGAAAGCTTTTTTAAAGCATTTCCCCATTTTTTATACAGCTGTTCATCCTTTTTTCGTATCGTCCCGGCCCGGTATTCCTGCTGAAGTCTGTTCCAGAGCTGCTCCATTTCCGGAATCCCCATTCGTATTTTATATATCAAACCGCCACCTCATAAAAATCACCCATAAAAATCAGATAGCTCAATAATGTTACCCTTGAATCAAAAATCGGACAGATCAACCGCTTCTGAAACAATACCCGCCTTAAAATTGGCCACCGCTCTGTCCATATCAGCAAGGGTTCTCGCAGATATGGATGCCGGTGCAACAAGTTCGCGTGGTTCGAGTATAATACAGCCATTATCATATTCTCTGACATTATAATACTGGTATGCGGCGCCGCGAAGAGTGACTCTCTTTTTATTATCAATGTGAACAACATAATCTTTCATCGCCTGCATAAAGCACCTCCTGATAATACAATGCTCGGTTTTCCATAAAATATACAGATACCACCAGTGGGAATTCCCACCCATTGGGCATTATACGAAACATTAAGCACTCTGTCAAGAGCAAAAAAGTTTCTAAAATCCAGCGCATCCGGCGTGTTTCCGGTATCTGTTGTCCGGAAATCATCGTCGTAAGTGCCTGCGTGAAGCACAGGCAATAAATTCCCGCCCTTTACGCCGTCACAGCTGCTCCAGCTCCTCCATCCACAGCCGCGCACAGGCATCGCTCGGCATGCGCAGATCCCCGCGCGGGGAAAGCGCGACGCTGCCGACCTTCGGCCCGTCCGGAACACAAGAACGCTTGAACTGCTGGGCGAAGAACCTGCGGGTAAAGGTCTTCAGCCATTTCAGAATTGTAGCATCATCGTAGGTATCCGCAAATGCCTGTCTGGCGATCCGATTGATCTTAGATGGAGGAAATCCAAACCGCAGCATATAATATAAGAAGAAATCGTGCAGCTCGTAAGGTCCGACAATATCTTCCGTCTTCTGCGAAATTTTGCCGTCCTGCGGCGGCAGCAGCTCCGGGCTGACCGGCGTGTCCAGCACATCATTCAGGATCGCGCTCACTGCTTCATCCCCGCAGGTATCCGCGTAATAGCGGACCAGGTGCCGCACCAGGGTCTTGGGGACCGAACAGTTGACCCCATACATCGACATATGATCGCCATTGTAGGTCGCCCAGCCGAGCGCCAGCTCCGACATGTCGCCGGTACCGATCACCATGCCGCCGGTTTTGTTTGCAATATCCATCAGAATCTGCGTCCGCTCCCGAGCCTGGCAGTTCTCATATGTCACATCATGCACCTCCGGATCCTGCCCGATGTCGCGGAAATGAATGTTCACAGCATCCCGGATGTCGACTTCCAGGAGTCTGGCGCCGAGGCTCTTTGTCAGTTCACACGCGTTGTGGTAGGTCCGCCCTGTCGTACCAAAGCCTGGCATGGTCACGGCGATCATCGTCTCGTGGGGAAGTGAAAGCAGATCGCAGGCCTTCGTCATTACCAGAAGGGCAAGCGTCGAATCCAGGCCGCCGGAGATCCCGACTACAATGCTTTTTGAGTTCGTATGCTTCATCCGCTTTTTCAGCCCGAGGGCCTGAATGGTCAGAATTTCCTCGCAACGGTCACTGCGGTTTTTCGCGTCGGAGGGCACAAAGGGAGTCGGTGAAAAGGTACGCGTCAGAGACGTTTCCTCCGCTTTTAAATAAAACGGCACCTTTGTATATCTGCCAGGAATTTCATTCCCACCGTCCGGTACTCCATGGCTGTAATGAGCAGGTTCCATCTCAAATGTCGTCATTCGCCTTCTCTCCGCGCGCAGACGGCTGATGTCCAGCTCCGCATAGGTAATCCCGCAGCAAAGGGAGTCTCCTGAGCAGTCCTTTGCCGCGCTGCTGCCGCGGCTCTGTCCTGCCTTTGAGGAAACAGAACCGGCTCCAATGCCGCTGCCTTCTGCCAGCATATGGCCGTTTTCAGCAACCAGACAGTGCCCCCCATAGACGACGTCCTGGGTGGATTCCCCCTCCCCCGCACTCGCGTAGATATACCCACAGAGCAGCCGTGCCGACTGCCCCGATACCAGGAACCTCCGGTACTGGTGTTTCCCAACCACCTCATCGCTCGCGGAAAGGTTGACGATCACGTTCGCCCCCGCCAGTGCGTGTGCCGTGCTCGGCGGATTCGCTGTCCACAGATCCTCGCATAACTCCGCCGCCACGCACAGGCCGTACGCTCCTTGTCTGCCGTCTGGCCGCCCGGATTCTTCCGGACATCCCGGCTGTCCCGGTTCTTCCGGATTTCCCGGACGCCATGATTCTTCCGGGCATTCAGGCCGCCCGTCATGTTTCGGAAGCCCATCCGCCGTAAACAGCAGATTCATCCCAAACGGCACTCGTTTCCCGCAAAAATCAATATAGGACACTTCTTCCATCCCTGGTGTAAAATGTCTCGCCTCATAAAATTCATTGTAATTCGGCAGATATCGTTTTGGCACGAATCCCAGCAGCTCACCGTCGGAAAAAGCAGCCGCCACATTGTAAAGTTTCCCGTCTTTCTCCAACGGAAGTCCGGCAAAAGTCAGCATATCCCGGCCTCTGGAGTGTTCCACAAGAACACACAGCGCCCTGCACGCGGCGTCCAGAAGCTTTTCCTGCCAGAAAAGATCACCGCAGGTATAGCCCGTGATGCACAATTCCGGAAAGACCAGGATTTTCACATGTTCTCCTGCCGCCTCGTCCATCTTCGCACAGATACTCTCCGTGTTAAAAACACAGTCCGCGACCCGTATTTCCGGTACGGCCGCAGCCACCTTTATAAATCCATCCTTCATCCTACCTGACCCTCCGTCTTATCTCCTGGCCCGCGCGTACGCAAAATCTTCCCACTCTGATGAGGCATTGAGCTGCACCTGTTTTCCTCCGGCGCAGATATAGCCCCGTTAATAACAGAAAACCTGCCTGCACAGACCTGTTTCTGCCCGTGTACTGAGCCTGACAGAACACGCAGGACATGCACCTTCATCGTCTGCTTTGCTTCAGCAGTCCCTTCAGCTCGTCCACGCTCACCCGATATTTTTTGTCACAGAACTGACAGTTCACCTCGATCGGCTCACCTTCCGCGATCATAACCTCCAGCTCTTTTTTTCCAAGGCTGATCAGCACACGCTCAATTCGCTCCCTTGAGCAGTCACAATGGTATTCTGTCGGTATTTTATCCAAAATCTCCAGGCCAAATTCACCCAGCAGCTCTTCCAGGATTTGCTCCGGACTCATCCCCGCGTCCAGCATAGCCGTGACCGGCCTCACCTCAGAAATCTTCTGTTCCAGCCGGTCGATGACCTCATCCGGGGTATAGGGCATCAGCTGGATAATAAATCCGCCCGCCTGCCGCACCTGGCCGGCCTGGTCACCTGTTTTCTCCAGCAGCACGCCCAGTCCCACAGAAGACGGTACCTGCTCGGATACCGCAAAATAATATGTCAGGTCGTCCCCGATCTCCCCGGTCTGCAGCTCACACTGCCCGATATAAGGTTCTTTCATCCCGAGGTCGCGGATCACGCTTAAGCTCCCTTTCCCGACAGAGCCTCCCACGTCCAGCTTTCCCCTGGCCGTCGCAGGCAGATAGACGCCCGGATTCTGCACATAGCCTTTCACCCGCGCCAGGGAGTCCGCCGTAACCATGATTCCGCCGATCGGACCGTCTCCCCGGATCTGTAATGTCAGAAGATCCCGTTCGCCCTTCATCATCGCACCCATCATTGCACCCGCCGTCAGAAGGCGCCCCAGAGCGGCCGTGGCCACTGGACTGGTATCGTGATATCTCCGCGCCGTCTCCGAGAGTTCCTTCGTCGTCGCCGCAAACGCGCGAATCTGTTCATTTGCCGCTGCGGCCCTCACTATATAATCCATATTATGTTTCCCCTCCATATACTGCTATACTGCATTTCCCTGAACCGGACAGGCCGGAACCATAGCTTTGCCATTCCGTTATTCTTTAACACTCTCGCCGCATGATCCAGCAGACGGATCCACCGGTTCTGTCAGCCGGCGGATGCCCATGACGGCGACAACTACGCCAAGTGCCAGCAAAAGGACGGCAAAGACAAGCTGCAGACAGTCGCCAAAGAAATCTGTCGATGCGGCTGTAAGCAGGTCGCCGGACAACGTAAATATCTTTTGTGTAAGCGCGGTAAATGTGATGGCGATCATGCATACCATCGGAAACCACAGCATAAAGCCCCTGCGATGCGTATGTTTCAGGAACACGGCGCAGGCGACCAGAGAGAGCGCACCAAGAAGCTGGTTGGCGGATCCGAACAGCGGCCAGATATTCGTATAGCCGATTTTTGCAAGCGCGTAAGCAAGGACCAGTGTAAGGGCGGTCGCAAAATATTTATTCGAGCAGATCCTGACAAGCAGGGATAAATGGCTTGTGTCGGTGTCGGCGTCAAAGAAAAATTCCTGAAAAGACAGCCGGCCGATACGGGCGACCGAATCGAGCGATGTCAGGGCAAACGCAGATACGGCCAGAAGGATCAGCGTGGATGAGGTGCTCTCCGGAATGCCCAGCTTCGTAAGGAAAATGGCAATGGCAGAGGCAAATATCTGCGGCGGATTGCCTTCCGGCAGCGTGCTTCCCGTGGCGAGAAAGCCAACCGTGACCAACGCAATAACAGCGAGCATAACCTCCAACAGCATAGCGCCGAACGAAACCGGCAGCATATCACGCTCATTTTTTATCTGCTTGCTGGCAGTCCCGGAAGAGATCAGTGCGTGGAAGCCGGAGATCGCGCCGCACGCAACCGTAACAAACAGCGTGGGAAACAGGTAAGAGCCGTCCACACAAAACGAAGTAAACACAGGAAGGTTCATCTCCGGGTTATAAGCGATGATACCGATGACCGACGCAAGGATCATGACGATCAGGAGGTAGCTGTTGAGATAATCGCGCGGTTGGAGCAGAGCCCAGGCCGGCACGACGGATGCAATAAAAATATAGATAAATACAAACAGATGCCAGAAGCCTGTACTCTGGTAGATCGGCAGGCTCAGGCCGACAACGACGCATGCGATGAGCAGGGCAATTGCTATGGCCGTATTGACGCCGGACGGCATTGAGACATATTTAAGAAAAAAACCCAGGCCTACAGCCGCAAGGATAAACAGGATACTGGTGGTCGCCACAGAGGCATTCGCAGCGATCAATGTGCCATCCGCTTCATACCCATTAAACGTCCCGGCGACAATATCCACAAAAGCGGCGATCACGAGAATCGAAAACAGCCAGCAGAATGCAAGGAATAGTTTTTTCCCGATCTTTCCGACGTACATCTCAATGATAAAGCCGATGGTATGTCCCTTATTTTTAACCGACGCATACATAGCAGAAAAATCCTGCACAGCCCCAAAAAACACGCCGCCCAGCAGGCACCACAGCAGCACAGGCAGCCACCCGAAAACAGCGGCCTGGATCGGGCCGTTGATCGCGGCAGCCCCTGCAATGGAAGCGAACTGGTGGCCGAAGACAACACCGCGATCTGCCGGTACATAATCAACGCCATCCTCCATCTCACAGGCCGGCGTTTTCGCCTCCGGGTCGATCCCCCATGTCTTCGCGAGCCACCTGCCATACAGCAGGTACGCTGCTGCAAGCACAACAATGGCAATCAGCATAATCATTAATCCATTCATATATAAAAGCTCCTCATAAGTATTAATATATCCCGGTGCGGCAGCATCTTATTCTTCCTTTGCCCACCCGAAGGAATACCGCACTGCTTTGTCCCATCCTTTGAGCCGCCGGGCGATTTCTTCCGGTGGCATCTGCGGCGCAAAGACGCGCTCAATTTTTGCGTTTGCCCGAATTTCCTCTGTACCTCCCCAGTAGCCGACCGCAAGTCCGGCCAGATAGGCCGCCCCCATCGCGGTTGTCTCTATGCAGCGCGGGCGGCAGACCGTCTGCCCGATGACGTCAGCCTGATACTGCATCAGGAAATTGTTCGCACTGGCCCCTCCATCGACCTTGAGACCTGTCAGCCGGATGCCGGCATCCTTTTCCATGGCGCGAAGGACATCATTTGTCTGATAGGCGAGGGACTCGAGGGTCGCACGAACAATATGGTATTTGTTCACTCCACGGGTAAGCCCGACGATGCAGCCTCTCGCGTAAGGATCCCAGTAGGGTGCGCCCAGGCCGGTGAAGGCGGGAACGACATAGCAACCATTGGAATCCGGGACACGCTCGGCAATCCACTCGGTATCGGGCGCAGAGTCGATCAGGCGCATTTCATCGCGCAGCCACTGGATCGCCGCCCCGGAGACAAAAATGGATCCTTCCAAAGCATAGGTCACTCTGCCCTGGATGCTCCAGGCTATGGTCGTCACGAGTCCGCTTACAGACTTTACCGGCGTGTCCCCTGTATTCATCAGCAGGAATCCGCCCGTACCGTAGGTATTTTTTACTTCGCCCCGGCCAAAGCAGGCCTGCCCGAACAGAGCAGCCTGCTGATCGCCCGCCGCCCCGGCGATTGGGATCTCCCCGCCCAAAAATGAGGAGTCTGTCATCCCATAGATTCCGCTTGAATCCACGACCCGCGGAAGCATGCATTTCGGGATGTCGAGCAGCCGCAGGATATCGTCATCCCACTGCAGGGTATGGATATTAAAAAGCATTGTACGAGAAGCGTTGGAATAATCGGTCACATATACCCGGCCTTTTGTCAGCTTCCAGATCAGCCAGGTTTCGACCGTGCCAAATAAAAGATCTCCAGCCGCGGCTTTTTCCCGCGCACCTTCGACATTTTCAAGAATCCAGCGGATTTTCGTCGCTGAAAAATAGGCGTCGAGTACCAGGCCGGTCTTGTCACGGATCACATCGACCAGCCTCGTGGCAGAAGGTGTCTGCCACGGGATCCTGGAAGCATCCGCATTTTCCGGCAAATCATTTCCCGCACCAGCCGTACTGCCAGTCTCCGATGGCTGATATGGCCTGTTCGAAGCTGCATTGCCCGTGTCCTGCGATACCGCACGCATATATGCGGGCGTTTGCATCACGGCCAGCTCGTCGCAGTACCCGGCTGTTCTTCTGCACTGCCATACAATTGCTTTGCAAATCGGATTACCTGTCACACGATCCCACACGATCACGGTCTCACGCTGGTTTGTGATGCCGATCGCAGCAATGTTTTGTGCGGTCGCGCCGATTTTGGACATTGCCTCGACGGCCACGCCAAGCAGCGTGGACCAGATCTCATCCGCGTCCTGCTCCACCCACCCCGGTTTGGGAAAATACTGGGTAAATTCCTTCTGTGCCATGCTGCAGATATTTCCCTCGTGGTCAAATAAAATACAGCGGTTGCTGGTCGTACCAGCGTCAAGAGCCATAATATAGGTATCCATCAGATCGTTCCTCCCCACGGTTCTTTTTCTGACAGTATAGCACATCCGGCGCTCTTCGTCACGCTCTGTTAATGTTTTTGTTCTTTTCTGATTTGAGCGAAAGCTGCAGGCCACACCTGTAGAGGCTGAAACAACGTAAATTTGGTCAGGGTTTATCCTGTCCGAAGGACGAGGATGCCACCCCGGCGAGGGGCTTATCCCGTCCGAAGGACGAGGATGCCACCCCGGCGAGGGGCATAACCCGGCGAGGATGTGGCCTGTAAAGAATGTAAACCAGCCGCAGCAATCAGAGCCTGAGAAGCCTCCTTAAATCCGGCATACCCCAGCCCTGCCAGTTTTGAGGTAATCCCAGATCTGCCGCGCATTCCTTCAGGCGCATTTTGACTTCCACATTCGTCAGATATGGCTCCTTTTCCAAAAGCAGTGCGACAGCGCCCGAAATCGCCGGAGCAGACATGGACGTGCCGCTTTTGGTACTATAATATCTGCCATGAGTCCAGGAGGATGCACAGGAGGTGATCGCAGTCCCCGGCGCAACCAGATCCGGCTTGCAGACACATTCCCATGTCGGGCCACGCCCTGAGTAGCTTCGGGACAAATCGAAGGTTCCGACCGTGATTACCTTTTTGCTGTTTCCCGGCACAGTAACGCTTCCGGGAAGCGGACCGTTGTTTCCCGCTGCCACTACAACGACCAGGCCGGCGTCCCAGGCCTCCTCCACCCTCTCTACGAGAAGCCCGTCTTCCATTTCCAGCTCCGTTTTTGTCCCGCCTGCGGAAATATTCAGGATCCGTATCCCGTAATAAGAATGCCAGGCAATCACCCAGTCGATCGCACGCAGGATTGTCTCCATGTCACCCTCACCATGCCGGTCAAGTACCTTTATCGGAAAGAGGCCGCTGCCAGGGGCAATCCCCCGGTAGCGGCCTGCCATGCAGCGTCCGTCCCCGCCAATAATGCCCAGGACATGCGTTCCATGCGAAGCATCGTCATAGGCGGCCGGCCAGGCTGACTCAGAATCCTGGCCGGGCGTCGTTGAATTTTTCCTGAAAAAATTGCCTGAAGCGGCCATGCCCTTCGCCGGCATGGATTTCACAAAATCGGCAAATCCGACAATGCGCCCCGTGAAATCCGGGTGCAAAGCCGCGCCGCTGTCCAGTGAGCACACGGTAATCCCCCTGCCGGTAAATCCTGCCCGGTGAACCTCGTCCGCATGAAGGCTCATTCTCATACGCTCCATGGCATATCCGGTCTCCTCCCAGATCTTCTCCGCTGCCAGATAAACCGCCTCCTTACGTACCCATCACAAGGATAGAGCCGTGAGCAGGCCATCTGGCAGGGCAAATCAGATATTTCCATGCCAGTATATGCCGGAGGTGATATTTTGTTGCTGCGTTACTGTTCACAACCCTCGCCGGGTGGCAAAAAAGTAGAGGTTGCTGCATAGTTTGCGCAGAATTTTGCGAATATTAATTCAGGAATTCATACACCAGGGCTGATATACTTTTTATGATGTTCCCGGCGTTCCCGGCGCCCATCACATCCACGCCGGTCGACATGACACAGAGTATGTAGTCTGTCTTTTCACCAAAAACAATAGCCGCGTCGTGGCTCTCCTCATCCGTTTCCCCGGTCTTGTTTGCGACGGAGATTCCGTCCGGGATGCCGGCCGGGATTTTAGTGGTTGTCTCCTGCTGCAGAAGGTAGCTCAGCATTTCTTCCGACGCTTCCTCGGATACACAGGTCCGGTAATAGATCGCTTCCAGCAGGTCGCCGCAATCCTTTGTCGTCGTGTGGTTGATACCCTCTCCGGTCGTCTCATAGCTGGAATCAGAGGGATGCAGCGTAGAGTAAATGCCAGTTGCCGAATATCCGCATTCCACGATAAACGAATTGACAAGTCTGCAGCCGGACGTAAAGCTGCCGGTGCTGCTGTGCAGACGAACCAGCTCGTTATAAGATTCATTTCGCGAGTAGACGATCATCGTATAGATGCGGTCTTTGATCGTACTCAGCGCGGCATCCTCATTTGTGTTATGAATCGAACAGTAATTCGCGACCAGATCGTCCAGATATTCATAGCAGGACTGCATGACAAACAGCTTAATCAGGCTCGCCGCATACATGCTCTCATCGTTGATGAGAAGAGATTCGCTGGTATCCAGATTTTTCAGATAAACACTCCAGTCTCCCGAAATCGATTCGTCTGAAAGAATTTCTTCGATCTGAGCAGAGAGCTCATCGTAGTCAACGGACACCATCTCCGTTTCTGCCGTCTGTGTGCTGCCGGCGCGGCTCCCGCTCTCTGTCTCCTCTATATCGTCCGTCTCCGAATAAAGTTCCGTCTCTGTCTCGGGCAGCAATACTTCGGAAATCGTATTATCAGAATCTGATATCCAGCGGGCAACCGAAAAAACCACCGCCATCAGAACAACCAGCACAGCTGCGCCAATCCCGATGCGTATTCGCGTTCTCCGCACCTTCCGCTCTCTTTCCAGCTGCCGGTTCAGCCGGTTCCATTCCCCACTCATGTGCGTGTTCTCCTCTTTCCTGTAATCATAGTAAATGTCCATGCAGCAGTTTTCACTGTACTATTGCCTGTAAAAAGTAAAAACTGATTGCGCTGCGCTTCGGTTTCCACTGTACCGCTGCATGGCAAAGCCGACTGCGTCCCCGATGTATCGTGGAATCAGGCTGTAAAATCTGGATCTGGCGGTATAGATACCCCCAACCTGCAACAGAATATTGCGTCAATAAGAAAGGGATGTGAACGTAGCGTGTTTTTTTCGTGAAAAATCCTGCTGTATGGGAAGATGCAGCACGGCTGAAAATTCCTTGCGCAAAACTCCCTCGCTAGGTGGCATCCCACGCTTCGCATGGGATATGCCTTGCCCGGCCGTGTGCAATCGGATAGGGGGAGTCTTCTCCCCTATCCGCCTGCGCGAGCCGGTGCGGCTTTAGCCGCAAAATTTCCTTACCCGGCTCTGTGCAATCGGATAGGGGAACGCTTCTCTCCCCTATCCGCCTGCGCGAGCCGGGTGCGGCTTTAGCCGCAAAATTTCCTTACCCGGCTCTGTGCATAAAAAAGTCCGCTCCGGAATACCGAAACGGACCTGTTTCCGTCAGCATCGCGTGAACCGTTAATTCGCGCTGAACAGGTTCTTATTTACATAGCCGACCGTCCCATTGTAGCTGATCTTATACCAACGGTCTGTGTAACCGATCGCCGTGACCTGCGTGTCAGACGCGATGGTACCGATGATCTCGCTGTCCTGGGAAGGCTCCGAGCGCATATTCGCGCCTGCTGTCGCTACGATGGTAAAGGACTCCGCGTAGGTCTCCACACCGTACTCCAGGTCAACCGAGGAGGTATCCGTGCTGCCCGTGTCTGTATCTGACGCCGTAGTCTCAGACGTCGTGGCAGTGGTCTCGGACGCTGTATCCGTACCGGTCGTGTCGGAAGCGGAATCTGCGCTCTCGCCTACATACTCTTTGTAAACATAGCCATTGGACTCGTAGCCGTCAATGGATACCATATACCAGTTGGTCGTCTCCCCTACCACACTGATCTGGTCTCCGCTCGTATAGCTGTAGAAAATCTCACACTCGTCCGAAGTGCCCGGCAACTCCCTGACATTCAGATCATCCAGGGCGTACATCACGCGGATCGTGCTGTATTCCGTCAGAGAAGCCGTCTCCTCATCCACAGTCGTATCCAGCGTATAGGTCTGCGGCTGCGTCTCTGTCTCCGTCTCGCTCTCCGTCGGGGCTTCCGTCTCGGTCTCGCTCTCCGTCGGAGCCTCTGTCTCGGTCTCGCTCTCCGTCGGAGCCTCTGTCTCGGTCTCGCTCTCCGTCGGAGCCTCCGTCTCGGTCTCACTCTCTGTCTCCTCCGGCTTTTTCAGCTGATCGCACCCGGTCACTGTAAGTGCTAAAGCTGAGCACATTAAAAGAGCCAGCAGCCATCTTCTGCTTTTGTTCATCATAAAACGATCCCTCCATTAGTTATACTCTCTGTCAATTGCGTTGTCTAAAATCATACCACCAGAATCGTAAAATAGCAAGAGTTATCACATCTTTTTAAAAAAGCTTTTTCAAAAAGTTCACTTATCTAACACTGTCAATTATCTCCGAAACATTGAAAAT
The DNA here is from genome assembly GCA_021203145.1 of Lachnospiraceae bacterium. Classification (GTDB taxonomy): domain Bacteria; phylum Bacillota; class Clostridia; order Lachnospirales; family Lachnospiraceae; genus Choladousia. Next base: position 38,716 of record JAJQBS010000052.1, read on the forward strand.
TGATGTATAATAATCGGAATAATTTTCAAGGAGATAGCCGGTGATCGCGCGCCTGGTCTGGCGCAGATACGTCTGCGTGACGGTCAGATAATCGTCAGAAGCCCAGAGCCCGATCAGATAATGGTAGCCCGACCCGGTCAGCCAGACAGATTTTTCCGAGGTGTATTCCACCTCCGATCCGTAGGGGTAAATCAGGGTATCACACTCGCCGACCAGGACTCCGACTGTGTCCTCCCACTGGGTGATATCTGTCACAAGAGCGTCATAGGTCATGTCATTCATGTAGGAATAGCTATAGCCCTCCGACGCGAATGTCCAGCCATCCTCCTTCAGCTTTGCGGCAATCTGCGAGACCGTCTGCGCGTTTTGCTCATAGTCGCCTGAACTTCCTTCTTCTATTTCATATCCGAAAACGCCATTTTCGCCGGAGAGTCCGATAATCCCCCTTGCTCCCCGGTAAGAAAAGTCCGGGTGTTCCTCGATAAACTGCTCCAGCACAGGAATGACGTCATAGGCGCCCGTCTTGCTGACGCCATTGGAATCCGTAAAAACTGCTGCCACCTCGCCGTCGGCGTCCAGCACAAGTCTGGTGGCAATGCCGTCTCCGGCGCGCGCTATGGCATAGTTCAGGTTTTCCACGGAAAGAACGAGCGGTTTTTTTCCCTCTGGAAGCAGCAGTGTGGCCGCCGTCAGCGTAATATCGCCAAACCCGTCGTCCGTTTCGTCCGCGAGGGTATGTATGTCAATCAGAATATAATCATTTTCATAAAGCTGATTCAGGATCCCAGTAAATTCACTGAGCGTAATCAGGTTCTGGCTGTAGGTCTGCGCATAGGAGTCCCCATCCAGGGCAAGGTCGGTATCCGCGATCAGATTCGGAAAATTCAGGTGAACCACGTCCCCTTCATAGGCCACCAGGGAATAGATCGCAGACTGATATTCTGCGATCGCCTCCTCGGCCCGTTCATCCCCGGTAAGCGATTCATTCCCCTCCAGCAGGCTGATCGCCTCCTCATACAGATAGCTGTCCGCCAGAGCCTCCGCCTGCTCAAGCACTTCCAGCCGTTCCGCCTCCAGTGCGGCCTCGGACTCTTCAATTTCCCGATCTGCCTGCATTTTGGGAGTCTCGACCGGCTCGTTGTTCTCATATTCGCCAAGCGTGCCGATGCTCTCGGAAATCTGATAATTCAGTACACTTCTGGAACAGCCGCCTGCTCCCAGAACGGCAATTCCACACACAATAACAGCAAATTTCCTGCCTCGCCGATGTGCGTCCGCTGGTTTTCTTTTTCTCATGAATCCCCTTCTCCCCTTTTATTCCCGCGAAGCAACGAGCCAGGTAGCCAGAGTCATAAGGAATCCGTCGGCTTTGCCGACAGCTTATGACATAGCTTGCACGGATATTTAGCGGCGCTGAACGGTCCTGCGTGCCGGTGGCACGCGTTCAGAACCGACTGAAGCGAAGCGTAGACCCAGTGAACGTTCGCTTAGCGCCGACTGAAACGAAGTGTAAATGCCGCACAGAAGCTGCAGCACTGCAAGCCGCAGACAGCCGCAATCAGACGGCAGGCAGATGAAAAAGCTTCCTTTACACGATTTTCCTGCCGTGGATATATACGCCCCGCAATGCCAGATCCTGATCCAGCAGTACAAGGTTGGCATATTTGCCGGGCGTCAGGCTGCCGTAATTCTCATAAATGCCCACGGCCTGCGCCGGATTGACTGCCGCTGCGCGCACCGCGCTTTTTAGTGGAATGTCCATCTCCTTCACAGCAATGCGCAGGCAATCCATCAGGTTTGTTACAGACCCCGCGATTGTGCCGTCCGGAAGGGTGGCGCGGTTCCCCTTCAGATGAAACTGCTGCCCGCCCAGCTCGTACGTGCCGTCCGGCATCCCACAGGCGCGGAGGCTGTCGCTGATCAGGATCACACGATCATCTCCGAACATCCTGAATGTCGTACGCACGACTGCGGGGTGAATATGGATCCCGTCGCAGATCAGCTCCGCCCTGCAGTGCCCATCATCCGCCGCCGCCCCGATGGGTCCCGGAGCGCGGTGGGAAAAGCCCGGCATTGCGTTATACAGATGTGTGACCTGTCCCGCTCCGGCCCGGATGGCCTCACGCGCGGTTTCATAATCGGCCATCGTATGGGCGATGGAAAGCGTAACCTTCCCTGCAAAAGCCCGGATAAAATCAATCGCGCCCTCTGTCTCCGGGGCGAGCGCCACCGTGCGGAACAGACCGCCCGACGCTTCCTGCAGCCGCAGAAACAGATCGCCATCCGGCCTGCGGATATAGTTTTCATTCTGTGCGCCCTTTTTCGCCGCGCTGATAAACGGGCCTTCCATGTAAAGCCCGGCCAGCACCGCCCCGGCCCCGTCGGCATCGTCCGCGCCAGAATATGCATACAGGCGGGACGCCCGATATTCGGCTGCGGCCGTGGCCACCTTCAGCAGCTGTTCCTCTGAAACCGTCATCGTGGCGGGCGTGATGGTCGTGATCCCATTCCTTCCCTCGTATTCTGCAATCGCGCGGAAAGCCTCCGGCGTACCGTCGCAGCAGTCGCTGCCGACACAACCGTGAAAATGAATATCCGTAAGTCCCGGAATCACGTAGCATCCTTCTGCATCCAGCAGAATTTCCTCGCCTTCGGCTGCCTCGTAAGTCCTCCGGTCTACGATCCGCTCTCCCGCGAAATAAAGTGTCGTCTCTTCAAACGCAAACTGATCGGTATAGATCCGCCCATGCAGAATCTGGTATTTTTTCGCCCTCTGCGCAGCGGATGTCCGCTCTTTTTGTTCCAGGTTGTCTGTTGTCATAAAAAATCCTCCGCGTTTTTGCACCAGATTTTCGCACTGCCATAACAAGAAGTCTCTGGCGTATTACTCCAGATCTTCATACTGCCGCAAGGAATCCCCGGCGTATTACACCAGACCCTCGCAGGCGCTCAGAGCAGCCTCATCCGCCACAACTGTCACATCACCGTGCAGCTGCAGGATAGACGCAGGCACCGCCGGCGTCACAGAGCCGAAAAACGCTTCCCGCAGGATCGGGGCCTTGTCCTCTCCGGAGACGACAACCAGGATCTTATGCGCGCTCATGATCGTCTTGATCCCCATCGTGTAAGCCTGGCGCGGCACATCCTTCTCCGAAAGGAAAAACCGCATATTCGCCTTGATCGTGCGTTCAGTGAGATTCACACAGTGTGTCTCCGTCTCAAATGCGATGCCCGGCTCGTTAAATCCGATGTGCCCATTGTGTCCCAGACCCAGAAGCTGCAGATCCACGCCGCCGAGTGAATGGATGATCTGATTGTATTCCCGGCAGGCCTTGTCCGGGTCCTCCTCCATCCCGTCCGGCAGGAATGTCCTGGATTTGTCAATATTCGTCTTACTGAACAGATTTTCATTCATAAAATAATAATAGCTCTGCTCATTGTCTCTGGGCAGCCCGCGATATTCGTCGAGATTCACCGTCGTCACCTCAGAGAAATCCAGATCGCCCTTGTTATACCACTCTACCAGCTGACGGTACGCGCCGATGGGCGTAGAGCCAGTCGCCAGCCCCAGCACACAGTTCGGTTTCATGATCACCTGGGCGGAGATAATGTTCGCCGCTTTCCTGCTCAAATCGTTGTAATCCTTCGCTTTGTAAATTCTAAAACTCATTATTTTCCTCCTGATGTATAGATTCCCGCGATGCGGGTTCGAAAATATACATGGAATCACAAGGCCGTCGGCAAGTCTCAGCTGACGGAATCCAGGCACACAAAGCCGTGCCCTAAAAGCATGGCCTCCGTCTCCTCCATATCGGCAGCATTTAAAATCAGGATCGGGGATCGTAAGTCGCTGCCAAAGGAGGAATAGAAATAATTAACATTGACATTTCCGTCCTGGACTACCTGTAAAATAAATTCCATGTCTTCCGGCTTCGCCATCCTGACCGCGATCACCTCGCACTCTTTTGCGACAAACCCGGCCGTCTGCAGGCTCCGGAGCGCCTCATCCGGCTTATCGGCAATCATGCGGACAATCCCAAACTCCGGCGAATCTACCGTAGACATTCCGCAGATGCAGATTCCCTCTCTGCGCAGCGCCGCAGTCATCTGCCACATAATCCCCTTCCGATTTTCTACAAATGCTACCGTCTGTCTGACCATTTTCTGTGCCTCTTCTCCCCGCCAGTGCCGGCGGAATTTTTCTCACAGTTTCTGATTATACACGCTGGATTCCATCCGCGCAAGATGGAAAGATAAATCCGGCCGCAATTTGTATTTTTTTCTTAAGGTTGCGGCTTCCGACTTTACTTTTTTCTCTGTTTTCATTATACTGAACCTACAGTAAAAGACGAAAGTCATTTTCCTTTTCGGTACAGAGGGGACAGATAAAAAGGGGGGATCTTTTTGTACGCCAGAAGATTTATTTCTGTGGTGACTTCCGCACTTGCCATTGGCATCTGCGTATTTATCACGTATATCAGCCGCGATGTGGATACCTTATCGCTGGTGGTTAATTTTTCTTTCCTTGCAGTCATGCTGCTTGCGATCCTGATTTCCTGCTTCACATGCCTTCGCGCTCTTGGCGGAATCAGCAAAAGTCTCGCCCACACAGCAGACAGGATCCGTGCAGCAGGCTCCGATGAGGACGTTTTTCTTAAGAAGGATCTTTTTGACAATCCCTTCCTCGATAAATGCTATACCGAATACTGCGACCTTGTCAGCAAAAATCCGGATGGCTCCTGCGACATCAGCGATTTTATCAATGAAGACGTGATTGAGACTCACATCCACCGCTCCCTTCTGGAGCTGATTCCGGATATTCTGGCCAGCCTCGGGATTCTCGGCACCTTCCTCGGACTGGTACTCGGCCTGCGCAGCTTTGACCCATCCGGCTATGAGCAGATGGCGGATTCGGTTTCACCACTGATCGACGGTATCAAGGTCGCCTTTGTTACTTCGATTTACGGTCTCGCGCTCTCGCTTCCATTCTCGTTCAATCTGCGCAATGAGCTCTCCGAGATGTCAAACAGCCTCGAAAATTTTATTGATACATTCTATCTGTATGTGCGTCCCAGCCATGAGGTTGACTCCGCGTCACGTTTCCTGGAGCAGAAAAAGAGCCAGGAAGATCTGACAAATGACCTGACCAGGATTTTTGTGGAGCAGATGTCAAAAAGCTTTGAGGAGTCGCTCACACCGGCTTTTTCCCAGATGACGGGCGCGATTTACCAGATTGTCGAGAGCTTCACGGCGAGCCAGGAGGAATCCGTCACCCGGATCTGCCAGAGTGTCATCCGGGAAACCCACGCGGATCTGGACGCTTCCCTTGCCAGGGTTGCGAAGTCCGCACAGCAGCTTCAGCAGACGCAGGAGGCCTACGCGGATTTTATGGACCGTTCCATGGACAGACTGGAGCAGACCTATGCCGATCTGCAGGTGCAGACGGAAAAGACGATGGCCACCTACGCGGATTTCGCAGATTCCTCCATTGCAGGTATCCGGCAGGCTTCCGCCGAGATGCAGAAGCAGCTTGAGAAGTCCCAGGACAGCTACCTCACGTTCCTGAATTCCGCGATGGCCCAGCAGCAGAAGATGCTCTCCGACATCCAGCGCCGCAGCGAGAATGTCGGAAGCTACAATGAACAAATGCTTGGCAATCTTTCACACGCTCATGAGGAATCTCTGAAGATCAGCGAGGAACAAAAGGCCACTTATCAGGAATATATCCGTTTTATGTACCAGTCGATTGAGCAATTCTCTGAGGTCTGGGAGAAATACAGCGAAAAAATCCAGGCTTATTCTGACGAAATCTCCCGAATGGGACCTGTACAGGGGACAGCCGATATCCGCAGGGAGCTTGCCGTTCTCTCATCGAGGCTGGAGGAAGTCCTCCGGTCGCAGAGCGAGGCCGCAGCCACCGCTGCGGAGGAGCCTTTTATGAAAGAGCTTATGGAAAAAATTGAGCATCTGGAAGAGCTTTCCTCCCAGCCTGCCCTTTTTCGGCGGAAAAAGGCGAAAAAAGGTGATAAAAGGTGATAAATTAAGAGGTGATACAGCATGCGGGCAAAGCGGAAAAAAAATTATGAGCGCCACAATGTCTGGCGTTCTTATTCAGATATGATGGCGGGACTGCTGCTGCTGTTCCTGCTTGTGATGTGCATTTCTTTTATGCAGGCACAAAAAAATTATCAGGACCGCCTGGATGAGGAATCTGCGCATGCCGAGGAGCAAAGCCTCTTGCAGGCGCAGCTTGATGAGAAGGAGGCACTGCTTCTCGAGCAGGAATCCGAGCTGGATGAACAGGCCGCTCTTTTAGCTTCCCAGCAGGAAAGCCTTGACGTGCAGAGCGCCCTGCTCTCCCAGCAGGAATCCGAGCTGAACGAGCAGGCCGCCCTGGTAGCTTCCCAACAGGTCAGCCTCGACGAACAGAGCGCCCTGGTGGCCGAACAGGAATCCGAGCTGGAAGAACAGGAGGCTCTCCTGGCCTCCCAGCAGGAAAGCCTGGATGAACAGGAAGCCCTCCTGGCCTCCCAGCAGGAAAGTCTCGATGAGCAGGAGGCTCTGCTGACCGCGCAGCAGGAAAAGATCGAACAGATTATCGGCGTAAAGGCGGATCTGATCGCCGCGCTGAAGACAGAATTCGCCGCGCAGAGCTTAAGCGTTACGATTGATGAGACTGACGGCTCCATCGTGCTGGATTCCAGCGTCCTGTTTGGCTATAATGAAAATATACTGACGGAGGAAGGCAGCGAGCTGCTTGGCGAGCTGCTGCCGACCTACTGCTCCGTACTGATGTCGGAGGAATATGTGGATTATCTGGCGGAGATCCGGATCGACGGCTACACGGACACATCCGGAACTTATTTTTACAACCTGCAGCTCTCCCAGGAACGCGCCCTCGCCGTCGCGGAATATCTTCTCTCCCTCACAGGCAGTTCGATTTCAGAGGAAGACATGACTGCGCTGCAGGAGAAGCTGTCTGTCAACGGGCATTCCTGGGCGGATCCTGTCTATAATGACGACGGCACCATCAATGCGGACGCGTCCCGCCGGGTGGAGATCAAATTCCGCCTGAAGGATGAGGAAATGATCAATGACCTGAAAGAGATCCTTGACGAGACCTCCTGAAAATACATTTATGCTTTCTTCTCGTCCTTCACAATCTGAATATGCACGTCCCGGAGCTGTTTTTCTTCTACCTCGGCCGGTGCGCCCATCATCACGTCCTGCGCGTTTTTGTTCATCGGGAAGGGGATAATCTCGCGGATGCTCTCCTCCCCGGCGATCAGCATCACCATGCGATCCACGCCCGGCGCAATACCCGCGTGGGGCGGCGCCCCATAGCAGAACGCATTGTACATCGCGGGGAATTTCGCCTTGACATCCTCCTCGCCAAGTCCCACGATATTGAACGCTTTGATCATAATCTCCGGATCGTGGTTCCGGACAGCGCCGGAAGAAAGCTCCACGCCATTGCACACGAGGTCATACTGGTAAGCCAGGATTTCCAGTGCCTTCTCCTGGCTTTCAGAGGCCTCTTCCAGTGCCGCAAGACCTCCCTGCGGCATGGAAAACGGGTTGTGGCAGAATTCCAGCTCGCCGGATTCCTCCCCGATCTCATACATCGGAAAATCAACGATCCAGCAGAATTCATAGCTTTCCTTATCCATGTAACCGTCAAACCGGGTGCCGATCATTTTCAGCAGCACACCCGCGCCCTTCTGCGCGTTCTTAATATTTCCCGCACAGAGCGCCACAAAATCGCCCGGCTTCAGGCCGAGTCCTGCCGCCACGGCGTCCTTTTTTTCTTTTACAAATTTGGCAATGCCGCCGACGACCTCCCCCTGCTCGTCAAGGCGGAACCAGTAGGCCTTCTGGCCGCTTACTACCTCCGCGTCCGCGCAAAGCCGGTCGATCACCTTTCTCGTGCCGTTGAAATCATGCGCCACGACTGCCTTCACCGTCTGCCCAGTAAAGGGGCCGAACCCACAGTCGCCGAGCACCTCTGTCGCGTCCTGCACCTCCAGGTGAATCCGCAGATCCGGCTTATCCGTGCCGTAGCGCTCCATCGCGTCCAGATAGGCAATCCGCTGAAACGGGGGCGTCGAAGCCTTCTGGTAAATGCCGTATTTTGAAAAGATCCCCGGAAGCACGTCCTCGAGAACCGCAAAGACATCCTCCTGGTCCGCAAACGCCATTTCCATGTCAAGCTGATAAAATTCGCCCGGCGAGCGGTCCGCACGCGCGTCCTCATCACGGAAGCACGGCGCAATCTGGAAATAGCGGTCAAACCCGGAGGCCATCAGCAGCTGCTTAAACTGCTGGGGAGCCTGCGGCAGGGCGTAAAACTTGCCCGGATGGTTCCTGGAAGGCACCAGATAATCCCTCGCGCCCTCCGGGGAGGAGCAGGTCAAAATCGGCGTCGTGATCTCCAGAAAATCATGCGCGATCATGCTCTGGCGCAGATCCGCCACAATCCTGCTCCTTAATACAATCCGATCCTTTACCGCCGGGTTTCTCAGATCCAGATAGCGATATTTCAGGCGGAGGTTTTCATCCGCGTCCTTCGAGTGGTTGATCTGGAAAGGCAGTTCATTGTACTGACATCTGCCGAGCAGCTCCACTTTTTCCGGCACGACCTCAATCTCGCCCGTGGCAAGCCTGTCATTCTTGCTGCTGCGCTCGCGCACCGTTCCTTCTACAGATATTGTTGATTCATAGTTCAGCCTGGTAAGCTGCTCCATGATCTCTTCCGTCTCTACAACGACCTGCGTCTTCCCATAATAATCCCGTAAAACCAAAAATCCCAGATTTTTACTTACCTTGCGCAGATTTTCAAACCAGCCGGCCAGCTTTACCTTTTTGCCGACATCAGCAAGCCGCAGCTCCCCGCAGGTGTGTGTTCTTCCTTGCATGCTCTTGTCGTCCTCTCTCTATTCATTCACAGTCAATCCGGCGCCCCCCGCAGCTTACATTTTCCTGCAGCCGGTCCGGCGCCCTCACGGTTACATTTTCCGCAGCCGATCCGGCGCCCTCGCGGCTTACATTTTCCCGCAGCCGGTCCGGCGCCCTCGCTTCCTTTATTTTCTGAGCTTCATCCGGTTCCTGTTGAAATTGATCAGGTAGCCGGCTTTTACAATTGCCTTCTCATTTTCCGTCATATCAGCGATGTAAAGCGAGATCTCCTTCGCGTCAGACGCATCTGCAGGAATCACATACGCCTGGATGTCCTGCATATCCCCTTCCAGAGCTTTTTTTGCGTCCGGCACAAAGATATAATCACCGACTTCGAAGCACGGCTCTCCCTTCATCTGGAACGGAAGCATGCCCCAGTTCATGACATTGGAGCGGTAACGCTTGGTCGCGTACTCGCTGCAGATGTTTGCAAGACCGCCGAGGACTCTCTGGCAGCTCGCGGCCTGCTCTCTGGCGGAACCGTCGCCCGGCTTTACGCAGTAAATCATGCTGCCGATCTCGATGTCCGCAGGATCCACATCCGGCGCAATCGCCCGAGCCTGCTTAAGCGCAGAAGCCAGAGACGCATCCAGAGCCGCGGCAGCGTCCATGCCCGCGGAAAGTCTCGCACGTTCGAGACGGTCGGTCTCCTTTGCCCTGCCCACGTACGCCGGGTCGCGCCTGGAAAGGGCAAACTCCGCCAGGCCGAGCGGGTTGGATCGATAGGAGGACGTCTCGCCCGACGGAATCAGCTCGTCCGTCGTCGTGACCTTGTCCATAATCTTTGAACATACGCGCAGCAGAACATGTTCGGAAAGCGGCTCCATCTGGGGCCAGTCTTTGATATTCGGCCCATAGACAAGCTTTTCCTCCTGGCTGCCCTTCCCGAATCCCTGGTAAACCCGCGCACGGTAAGCACTGTCATCGTAATGATAATCCGGCACCTGATGTCCACCCCCGGTCTTTATCGCATCCGGCGTCGTCTTCGCCGCAGACTGCGAAATGAGACGGGTATCTTCCCCTGCCGCGCCGAAGCCTTTCTCCAGCAGATCGGCAAACTGCTCCGCCGAGGTCAGCACGCCGCCGTTTGCCGCAGTCGCCGCAATCGAACGCGCATCCATGAGGGCGACAGCAGAAAGCTGCCCGGCGCCCGGTTTGGAGCCCTCGCGGTTCGGGAAATTCCTCGTCGCGTGACGGATGCTCAGGCAATTGTTTGCCGGCGTGTCGCCTGCGCCAAAGCAGGGTCCGCAAAACGCGGTCTTGACTGTGGAACCGGCCGCCATCAGCGTGGAAATCGCGCCTTTTTGCACAAGATCCATAAATACCGGCTGGGAGGACGGATAGACGGCCAGCGTAAACGTGCCGTTGCCGATGCTCCTGCCCTTTAAGATCCGCGCGGCCTCCATGAGATTCGTATAGCCGCCGCCCGCGCAGCCCGCGATAATCCCCTGCTCGACCTGGAGCTTCCCATCCACAACCTTGTCCGTCAGATGGAAGTCTACGGAGGTGTTCTCCGTGAGCGCCGCCGCGCTCTTCTCCACCTCGCGCAGAATGTCGCCCGGATTCGCCAGCAGCTCGTCAATCTCATACGTATTGCTCGGGTGGAACGGAAGCGCGATCATAGGCTTTACCGTACTCAAATCAACATAAACCAGCCCGTCATAATATGCCACGTCCGCCGGCTTCAGCTCGCGGTATTCCTCTCCGCGCCCATGCTGCGTCAGATAGTCTTCTGTCTCCTCATCCGTCTGCCAGATGGACGAAAGGCAGGTTGTCTCCGTCGTCATAACATCGATCCCGTTGCGATAATCCACCGTCATCGAAGCAACGCCCGGACCGACAAATTCCATCACTTTATTTTTCACATAGCCATTTTTAAACACGGCGCCGATAATCGCAAGCGCGATATCCTGTGGCCCTACGCCCGGAGATGGCTTTCCATCAAGATAAATCGCCACCACGTCCGGATATGCCACATCATAGGTATCACACAGCAGCTGCTTCACCAGCTCTCCGCCGCCCTCGCCGACAGCCATCGTACCGATCGCACCATAGCGCGTATGTGAGTCAGAGCCAAGGATCATTTTCCCACACCCGGCCATGGTCTCGCGCATATACTGATGAATGACCGCAAGATGGGGCGGCACATAGATCCCGCCATACTTTTTCGCCGCCGAAAGGCCGAATACATGATCATCCTCATTGATCGTGCCGCCGACCGCGCACAGCGAATTATGACAGTTGGTCAGGACATAGGGGATCGGGAACTTTTCCATCCCGGAGGCCTTCGCGGTCTGAATAATGCCGACAAAAGTGATATCATGCGATGTCATCGCGTCAAAACGGATTTTCAGATGCGACATGTCATCGGAGGTGTTGTGCGCTTTCAGAATGGAATAAGCGATCGTCCCCTTCCGGTCTTCCTCCTTCTCGGCCTTCTTCCCACAGACTGACGGCACCTTTGCCGCATCCGCCTCCGGAATGATTTCCGTGCCGCGGACCAGCCAGGCACCGTTCTCGAATAATTTAATCATAATCTTCCGCCTTTCTTCTGTTGTTGCAGGCTTTTGAATCCCCCGTTCCGCCAGAAGGAGAATCAAAGCCCGGGTTCACGCATATCTGCCATCGCCGGAAGGTATCGTACCGGATCCGGCAGAAAAGCTGTTTTTTATTCTATCACCTCTGCAGCCATTCCACAACAATTTTTTCATTTCGCTCTTGTATTGCCCGTTTAAAAATGCTGGACTGAAAAAATCTGAAATAAAAATCAGAGGGGGATTGCCTGCTTATGATTAGTAATTACATTCGGTCGATTGAATCCGAATATGAAAAAATGAGCCGTCACTGGCTGGACCTCCATGCCAACATCTGTGTCTGTGTGACTGCGATCGCTTTTCTGCTCGAAGTGATCCTGTTTTTTGTACTGGACTCCATGGACATGGTCAGCACCACAGCTCCCATATATATTCGAAGATATGTGGTGGTTCCTACCGGATTGAATCTCCTGATTCTTCTGATAATCTGGCTGGTACGCAAAAAATATCCGAAGAGACTGACGCTGCGGGCCTACACGGTATCCCTCGGTCTCGTGGGCATCTGCTTCATTGTGTTTACCATTCACAGTATTTTCCCGTCCCTTTATTTTCTGTTTGCGATCCCGCTGTTGTTTTCCGGCATCTATGGTAATTATGTCCTGACCAGCGTGACAGCCGCGTGTACATTCGCGGCGCGGATCATCGGAGACATCGTAATCAACTGGGATTCGGCAACTGTCCTGGTGTGGGAGTACGGCTACGACTGGGTTGATTTTGCTCTCTCGCTCATGGTTCTGGCCGGTTTCTATCTTTCCTGCATGATAATGATCTATTTTGAGCAGGAAAAAAGGAACGCCACGGTTAAGAAAGAAACGGAGCGTATCCAGTTCCGGCAGGGCATGATTATTGACCAGCTGACTTCCCTGTACAACCGCACCGCGCTGAACGACGTCCTGACAGACGTAGAGAGGGCGGACGCCGGTATGATCTGTGCCATGATAAAGGCCGAACACCTTCTGGAAATTAATGACCGGTCCGGGCATCTTGCGGGAGACGAATACCTCCGGAAGGTGAGCAGCATACTACGCTCCGTATGTGACCAGCATCTGGCGTTCCGTTACAGCGGCGACAAATTCTGTGTTTTATTCACCGGCATTTCGCAGGAAGAGGCAAGGAGCCTGTGCAGACGGGTCTGTAAGGAATCCGCGAAAATCATGGAAAATGGCAGCACCGAGCGGGCGGCAACTGTCTCCTATGGTCTTGCCATCCTTCGCGAAGGCCAGTCTCCCGAAAGCCTGCTCCTGGCCGCCGACGAGGATCTGGAGCGGAAACGGGCCGCGCAATAGCTCAGAGCGATCTGCCGGGCATCATTATCTCTACTATAAATTTCAGGTTCTGTGAGCGAGGCAGGTTCTGCTCTGTTCTGTTATAAGCAAACGCATCCGACGTTTTACCTTGCCGACATTTTCTCCTGCATTCGGATCTTTGTCCCCTTTGTGTCTCTTCCGGACACCCGCAGCTTTGACAGGTTGACAATGCGGTCTTTGTAAGATACCTCTCTGGCGGCTCCCCCGGCATGAGTCTCATTCGGTGTGCCTTTTTCGATCCAGTAGACCTCCGCGACGGAATCACCGTCCCCAAGCTTCATTCCCCGCACGCCCACGGCTGTCTTTTTCTTTGCCGGTATCTCAGATACCGCAAAGCGCAGGAAATAACCTCCCTCAGACGCCAGAACAATCTGCGTGTGCTCGGACGCGGCATATACGGCGATCACCTCGTCGCCCTCCTGCAGCTTCGTCGCTGCCGCCGTACGTCTGGATGTGTCAAACTCGCTGCCCGGCACCTGCTTGACCATGGCCTGCTTCGTCACAAACGTGACCACAGTATCTCGAATATCGTTCATCCCCAGGACGCCGACAAAATTTTCTTCAGCACTGTTGTAGTTGCACAGATTGTCAACCGGCGTACCCTTCGCGCGGAATTTCCCATATGGCACATCCTGCATTTTCAGCAGATGCACCTTCCCATTGTCAGTAAAAATGCAGATGCGGTCGGTGTTCAGGCAGTGCAGGACGTATTTGCTCTCCTGATCCGCCGCTTCTTTGTTGTGTTCATACGTATTCTCATCGACTGAGCGGACGTAGCCGAAGCGATCCATCAGAAAGACTACAGGCAGCTCCTCGACCGGAGTCTCCTCGATCACAATTTCCCCTGCATTTTCAATCTGTGTCCTTCTCGGTCGGCCGAACTCTTTTTTCAGGGCATCCAGCTCTTTGATGATTACCTTCGCCATGGAATCATAGTTATTCAGGATGTCTTTGTATAAAGCAATATTTTTCAGGGTCTGCTCATGCTCGGCCATCAGCACCTCGACCTCCAGGCCAATCAGTCTGTAAAGACGCATGTCGAGGATCGCGTTCGCCTGGGCTTCCGTAAAATTCAGCTTTGCCGCCTGTTTCCGGGATCTCTCTGACTTGAACCGGATTCCCTCTGTCACACCGTTCACCAGGCAGTCCTTCACCTGGTCGCGGCTGCGGCTGCCGCGCAAAATCTCTATAATCAGGTCGATCACATCGCACGCACGGATCAGGCCTTCCTGGATTTCGCTCTTTTTTTCTTCCTTATCGAGCAGATTTTTGTATTTCCGCGTCGTCAGTTCAAACTGAAAATCGATATTGTATTCCAGTATTTTCCGCAGGCTCAGGGTCTCCGGCCTGCCGTCCGCGACTGCCAGCATGTTCACGCCAAAGGTGTCCTGCAGGCGGGTCTTTTTGTAGAGCAGATTCTTCAGCTTCTCCGTATCCGCTCCGCGCCGCAGCTCCAGCACGATGCGGATGCCGTCCTTCGAGGACTGGTTGGAAATGTCCACAATGTCGGTTGTCTTTCTCGTCTCGACGAGCGCGGCCACCTCGTTCAGGAACTTTCCGATATTCGCGCCAATCATCGTATAGGGAATCTCGGTGATAACCAGCCGTTCCCTGCCGCCCTTTCCTTTTTCCACCTCCACGCGCCCACGAATGCGTATTTTCCCCTGGCCGGTCTCATAGATCTGCAGCAGCTCGTCCTGGTTGACGACAATGCCGCCGGTCGGGAAATCCGGGCCTTTGATGTATTTCATCAGATCTGCATCAGTCAGCCTGTTATTTTTAATCATAGCCTTGACTGCGTCGATGACCTCCGCGAGATTGTGCGTCGGGATGCTCGTCACCATGCCGACCGCGATGCCGTCCGCGCCGTTCACAAGGAGGTTCGGTATTCGCACCGGCAGCACAAGCGGCTCCTTCTCGGTCTCGTCAAAATTCGGCCCAAAATCGACCACATCTTTGTCCAGGTCGGCCAGAAAAGCGACCTGCGTGATCTTCTGCAGACGCGCCTCCGTGTAGCGCATGGCCGCCGCTCCGTCTCCCTCGATCGAGCCGAAATTACCGTGGCCGTCCACAAGAGTCTGACCCTTTTTGAAATCCTGCGCCATCACGACCAGCGCGTCATAGATAGACGTGTCGCCGTGCGGATGATATTTACCCATTGTATCGCCGACGATACGCGCACATTTCCGGTACGGCCGGTCATAGCGGATGCCCAGCTCGTACATATCGTACAGAGTGCGCCGCTGCACCGGTTTTAATCCGTCCCGCACATCCGGCAGTGCACGGGAGATGATCACGCTCATCGCGTAATCAATATATGATTTCTGCATGATCTCGGAGTACTCGGCTCCGATAATGCGCTCTTCCTGTTCCATGAAACTTTATTCCTCCTGTAGGATAAGCAGGACAAATCGTAGTCACTGAGGATTCCCCTGGTGACACATCGCCGCCCATCTATATGTCTGTCAGCCAGGCATTGTCCATCGGGCAGCCTGTTGCCATGTATCTATAGTCAGCCAGCATATCTGTCCAGCTGTGAGCCATCACACCGTCTATTATTTGCCAGCATACCGCCAGACAGCGCACAACTACACTGTTTATACCTGCCAGTGTGCCGCCGGACAGCGCGTCACTTATTTATATTTGCCAGTGTACCGCCAGGCAGAGTACCACTACGCTGTCCAGACATCCCTGCACAGTTTGCTGACAGCATTTCACCACCTTTTCTACACATCCAGCAGCGCGTCCTGCGCGTGCTCGTAGATGAACTGCTTGCGCGGCGGCACCTCTGTGCCCATCAGCATCGCGGTCACAGAGGACGCGATGCGGGCGTCCTCAATCTCCACGCGCTGCATCACGCGGGTCTCCGGATTCAGCGTCGTCTCCCAGAGCTGGCCGGCATCCATCTCTCCCAGACCCTTGT
This sequence comes from Lachnospiraceae bacterium, assembly GCA_021203145.1. Classification (GTDB taxonomy): domain Bacteria; phylum Bacillota; class Clostridia; order Lachnospirales; family Lachnospiraceae; genus Choladousia. The sequence goes on from JAJQBS010000052.1 coordinate 54,495, forward strand.
AGCGCTGCAGGGTAAACGGTACCTTATGGGTCCGTCGGTATTTTTCCAGCGCCTTGTCATCGTAAAGGTACTGCTCCTTCCCCTTCGAGGGAATTACCTTATACAGCGGCGGCATGGCGATATAAACATGCCCCTCGTAAATCAGCTCCGGCATAAACCGGTAAAACAGCGTCAGAAGCAGCGTGCTGATATGCGCGCCGTCGACATCCGCATCGGTCATAATCACGATTTTGTCATAGCGCAGCCTGGAAATATCAAAGTCATTCCCGTATCCTTCGGAAAACCCGCAGCCGAACGCATTGATCATGGTCTTGATCTCCGCGTTCGCGAGCACCTTGTCAATGCTGGCCTTCTCGACATTCAGAATCTTGCCGCGAATCGGCAGGATGGCCTGATAATTGCGATCGCGTGCCGTTTTCGCGGAGCCTCCGGCAGAATCTCCCTCGACGATAAAAATCTCGCAGATGCTGGCATCCCGGCTCTCGCAGTTGGCCAGCTTGCCATTGCTGTCAAAGGAATACTTCTGCTTCGTCAGAAGATTGGTCTTCGCACGCTCCTCTGTCTTGCGGATTTTGGCGGCCTTTTCCGCGCAGCTTAATATATTTTTCAATACATCCAGATGCTTGTCAAAATAGCGGGTGATCTCATCAGCAGATACCTTTCCGACCGCCCGGTTGGCGTCCTGGTTGTCCAGCTTCGTCTTGGTCTGCCCCTCAAAGCGGGGATCCGGATGCTTGATGGAAATCACCGCGGTCATCCCATTGCGGACATCCGCGCCGGTAAAATTCGGATCCTTCTCCTTCAGGACGCCGATCTGCCGCGCGTAGGCGTTCATAACCGTCGTGAACGCTGTCTTAAACCCAGTCAGATGCGCCCCGCCCTCCGCATTATAAATATTATTGCAAAAGCCCAGCACATTCTCATGAAACTCATTCACATACTGAAAGGCTGCCTCGACCCGGATGCCTCCCGATTCTCCTTTGAAATAGATCGGCTCACAGATCGGCTCGGACTCCTGGTTCATCTCGCGCACAAATCCGGTGATACCCTCCGGCTCGTAAAAGAGGATCTCCTCCACCGGCTCCACGCGCCGGTCCTCATAATGAATCTTCAGCTCCGGGTTCAGATACGCAGTCTCATGCAGCCGGCTTTTCAGCTCCGTCTCAGAAAACCGGGTCTTCTCAAAAATCTCCGGATCCGGCAGAAACTGAATCCGGGTGCCTGTCTCCTTCGTCCTGCCGATCACCGGAAGCAGGCCGTTTTCCAGCTCAATCACAGGGACGCCCCGCTCATAGCGGTCATGATGAATTTTCCCGCCAAGCATCACCTGCACGTCCAGCCAGGTCGAAAGCGCGTTCACCACGGAGGAACCTACGCCGTGCAGACCGCCGCTCGTCTTATACGCGGTATTGTCAAACTTGCCGCCCGCATGCAGCGTGGTAAAAACCAGGCGCTCCGCCGACATCCCCTTTTCATGCATCCCGACCGGAATGCCGCGCCCATTGTCCTGAATCGTCGCGGATCCATCCTTCTCCAGATAAACCTCAATCTGCGAACAGTAGCCCGCCAGATGCTCATCCACAGAGTTGTCCACGATCTCATAGATCAGATGGTTCAGGCCCTTGCGCGAAACACTGCCGATGTACATCCCCGGGCGCTTGCGCACAGCCTCTAGCCCCTCCAGGACCGATATACTGCTCGCGTCATAGGTTTCCGTATTGCTTTTTGCCATGAATTATGCTCCTCTCATTGCTCAACTTTTTTAACTCGATGGAGATCACACCCGCCTTAAATACGCTGCCAGCGCGTACAGCGGCACATTCACCATCCACTCCTGCTCCCGATAATTCGACATCGAGGAACGCACTGCTATCTCCGGCTTGTATTTCTGGCAATAATTTTTCAGACTTTTCGCCTGCAGATTCTCCTCCGCTTTTATCTCCAGCGGTATAATATAGCCACTTTTCTGTACAATAAAATCAATCTCTCCGGAAGAATTCTGCGTAGAATAATAAAACAGACTGATTTCATCTGCTGAAAGCTCCTGCGCGGCAAATTGCTCTGTCAATGCCCCCTTGAATTCCGTAAAAACCCGGTTCCCTTCCAGTAAAGTCCGGGCATCCAGCTGGCACAGTGCCGACAAAAGGCCTACGTCCAGAAAATAGAGTTTAAAAACATCCATTTCCATATATGCAATCAAAGGCATCCCCGGTTTCGAAACCCGATAGCCCTTATGAACCAGACCGCAGTCTGACAGCCATTGAATGGCCAGTTCAAAATCCTTTGCCCTTGCGCCTTCCCTGACCTGTCCATATACAAATTTCTTATTCTCTTTTGTAAGCTGCATGGGAATCGAATTCCATACCATCTGAATTCTGGGTACTGTCTCCACGGGCGCATGCTTTGAAAAGTCATTTGCGTAATAAACTAACAATTCTTTTTGTACATCCTGCACCTCATACAGATTGTCCGTCTCCAGATACGTATTGACAGCCTCCGGCATTCCTCCGACATAATAATACCTTCTCAGCAGATTCGCATACTTATCCGCAAACGCATTAACCATCTGATAATCCGCCTGATCAAGCCAGATGGCCAGCTCATCTTCCCCTGAGGCCATCAGAAATTCCTTAAAATTAAGCGGATAAAGATTCATAAAATCGACCTTGCCCACCGGAAAAGAGGTTCCCTCATGAAGTGCCACACCCAACAGCGAACCTGCCGCGATAATCGCATACTCCGGAGCATTCTCATAAAAATATTTAAGGCAGGTCAGTGCTTTCGGAACCTCCTGGATCTCGTCAAAAATAAGCAGAGTTTCTCCAGGAATGATCTGTCCCCGGCTTTCTACCTTTAATGCAGAAATAATCCTCTGAATGTCGAAATCCATGGCAAAAACATTTCTCATACGCTCATTATTATCAAAGCTGATGTACACTGTATGAGCAAAATACCTTTTCCCAAACTCCCTCATCAGCCAGGTCTTCCCTACCTGCCTGGCTCCGCGAATAATCAGAGGCTTTCGGTTTTTTTTATCTTTCCACTTCTTTAGCTGTTCCATAAGCAGCCGTTCCATAAGAATCCCTCCCTTCTGCACCAAACGGAGACAGGATAACATTTTTCAGGCGGACTTTCAATGTTTTTTTACATTTTTAAGGCGGACTTTTCCTGCTTGAGCGCACTTTTCAGGCGGACTTTTCCGTTTTGGCACGCTTTTCAGGCGGACTTTTTTGTAATTGGCGCACTTTTCAGGCGGACTTTTTTGTAATCGGCACGCTTTTCAGGCGGACTTTTTTGTAATCGGCACACTTTTCAGGTGAACCCTGCTTTTGATCGGATGTGGAAAGATTTTCCCTGTCCCCTGCGCCGGGCCGCATCTGACATAAGCTGAAACAGTCGATTCACGGCCCGAATTTACCAAAAGAAAAACCATCCGTCATTATAAACCGATGGTTTCCAAATTTCAACCAGGTGATACTCTCTTTCTTGCTTCCTTACTTTCTTGCCTGATTCTGCCTAATCTTATTCTTTCATGACTTATGCCTGTTCTTTCTCGACCACTTCTCCACGCTTTTTGTAAATCGAATTTGCCGGGACAACCTCCCGCACAGAAGAAAGCGGGTAAATACTGGAACGTGGACCGATGACCGAGCCAGGATTCAAAACGGAACCACAGCCAACCTCCACCTCATCACCCAGCATCGCGCCAAATTTCTTCAGGCCAGTCTCAATGCGCTCCGCACCGTCCTTCACTACTACCAGCTTCTTGTCAGACTTCACATTCGAGGTGATTGAGCCTGCTCCCATATGTGCTTTATAACCGAGGATAGAATCGCCGACATAATTGTAATGCGGCACCTGAACCTTATTAAAAAGGATGACATTTTTCAGCTCGGTTGAATTTCCTACCACCGCGCCTTCTCCCACGATCGCGTTGCCGCGGATAAACGCGCAGTGGCGCACCTCGGCGTTTTTTCCGATGATCGCCGGACCGTGGATGTAGGCGGTCGGCGCCACTGTCGCGGTCTTCGCGATCCAGACATCCTCGCCGCGTTTCTCATAGTCAGTCTCCGGCAACGTGCCGCCAAGCTCCAGTATAAACGCGCCAATCTTCGGGAGCACCTCCCAGGGGTATTCAGCACCGGCAAACAGGTCTTTTGCGATCGTTTCATCAAGATTGTACAGGTTTTTGATTTTACATGATTCCATTTGATTTTCCTCCTCAAGCTTCCATATCACCTATCTGTTCATCTTTTTCAGCGTTTCATAAGATGTTGGTAATTCATAACGCGGACCTCCGGCCGCAACCAAAAATAAAATAGAGCCAAAACTCT
>JAJQBS010000092.1 GCA_021203145.1 Lachnospiraceae bacterium
ATGAAACCGAGAGACCGGTGGCTGGCGCTCGTCTGTCTGCTGCTGGTCTGCGGACAGGTATATTTTGATCTGCGCCTGCCGGATTATACGGCGGAGATCACGGTGCTGATTAGCAGCGAGGTTACGGAACTTTCAGAATACTATTCGGCTGGCGCAAAGATGCTCGGCTGCGCCCTGTGCAGTGCGATCATGACGGTGATCGTCGGCTACTTTGCAGCAAGGATCGCATCAGATTTTTCGTTTGATGTTCGCGCAAAGTTGTTTGACAAGGTATCGGCACTTGGAGCCGGTGAGATTAAGAAGTTTTCTACCGCCAGCCTGATCACCCGTACCACGAATGACATCACGCAGATTCAGATGCTGATCGCGATGGGGCTGCAGATGATGCTCCGTGCGCCGATCATGGCCGTCTGGGCAATTATTAAGATTATCGGGAAGAGCTGGCAGCTGTCCGTTGTTGTGGCTGCGGCGGTTGTTATTGTGGTAACGTCCCTGGTCATTCTGCTGGCTGTTATGATTCCAAAGTTCCGCATTGTTCAGAAACAGGTCGATGATGTGAACCGGATCACACAGGAGAACTTAAACGGCATCCGTGTGGTACGTGCGTTCAACGCAGAGAAATACCAGGAAGAGAAGTTTGACGGTGCGAATATCAGCCTGATGAAGACACAGCTCTTTACTGGCCGGGGGATGGCATTCCTCTCCCCGATCATGATGTTTGTCCAGAGCTGTGTGAGTGTCGGTATTTATTACGTGGGTGCTCGCCTCATCAACGATATCAATGTTCCATTAAATGGCACCGTATCGGAAATGATGGCGGCGGTTACTGACCGGGCGACGATGCTTGGCGACGTCGTGTCGTTCAGCTCCTATGCCCTGTATGTGATCATGTCATTTGTGATGCTGCTGATGATCTTTATGATGCTGCCGCGTGCGCAGGTATCCGCAACCCGTATCAATGAGGTGATTGACTGTGATATCGCAGTGCAGGAAGGAACGGAGACAAAAGCATCAGAAACCGGTACAGTTGAATTTAAGGATGTGTCGTTCCGCTACCCGGACGCTTCGGAGGACTGTCTGAAGCATATTTCCTTCCAGGCGAAGAAGGGGGAGACGGTGGCCTTTATCGGTGCGACCGGTTCCGGAAAATCGACGCTGGCCGGCCTTGTCGCAAGGCTTTACGATGCCACATCTGGAAAAGTTCTTGTCGATGGGAAGGAAGTATCCGGCTACAGCTTTGAGACCCTTTATAATAAGGTTGGCTATATCCCGCAGAAAGCGACCCTGTTTGCCGATACGGTAGAAGGGAATATCTCCTTCGGCAAGAGTGCGCAGAAGGTGACGACAGACGATGTCGAGAAAGCACTGGATATCGCCCAGGCATCGGATTTTGTCCATGCGATGGATGATGGCCTTCAGAGCCATATCTCCCAGAGTGGCTCCAACGTATCCGGCGGACAGAAGCAGCGTCTCGCTATCGCGCGTACGATTGCGAGGAAGCCGGAGATTCTGATCTTCGACGATTCGTTTTCGGCACTGGACTATAAGACTGACCGCATCCTGCGCCAGAGAATCAAGACCGACTTGAAAGACACGACCTGCCTGATCGTGGCGCAGCGGATCGGTACGATCCGCCATGCGGACCGCATCGTGGTGCTGGATAACGGCGCGGTAGCCGGGATCGGCACCCATGAGGAACTGATGAAGAACTGCGAGGTCTATAAGCAGATCGCGCTGTCACAGCTTTCCGCGGATGAACTCGCGGCGAACGCGTAAAGGAGGTGCGTCTATTATGCCAGAATCAAATACAATGAACAGATCATCACAAAGCCGCGCTCCAATGCGCAGAGGCCCCATGGGAGGCGGCCCGATGGGCGGCATGGGCGGCGGAAAAGCGAAGGATATGAAAGGCGCCCTGTTAAGTCTTCTTTCCTACTGTAAGAGCCAGGCAGGAATCATTGCGCTGGCACTGGTGCTGGCTGCGGCCGGTGCGGTCTTTACAATCATCGGACCGGATCAGCTGTCCAGACTGACGGATTATATCTATGACGGGCTTTATGGGGGAGTCTCTTCGGAGGATATGGCTGAGGACATCCAGGAGCAGATTATGAGTGGGGAGATCAACATCATGGATTACCTGCCCGAAGGGACAGACCTGTCGGAATTCGATATGGAAAGTCTGGACCTGACCGATACAGACAATGAGCTGACCCAGGCAATCCTTGAGAATATCACTTTAAGCGAGGAATATCAGGAAGCCCATGCGGACGAGGATATCGACATGGACGGGATTGTTGGTGTGGCGCTCCTGCTGGTAGGGATCTATCTTGCCAGCGCCCTCTGCAACTTTGTTCAGCACTTTATTATGCAGACCGTCACCCAACGGACCGCGAAACGGCTGCGCGGGGATATCAGCATGAAGATCAACCGCCTGCCGCTGAAATACTATTCGGGCAATGCCGCCGGTGACGTGCTCTCCCGTATGACAAACGATGTGGATATGATCGGTCAGGCAATGTCCAACAGCCTGTCGAACCTGGTGACCGCGGTCGCCCAGTTTATCGGCTGCCTGATCATGATGTACTATACGAACTGGATCATGGCGACGACGACCGTTCTTGCGACCCTCATCGGGCTCATCCTTATGGTCGTGATCATGAGCCATTCGCAGAAATACTTTACCGCCCGTCAGGAAAGCCTCGGCAACCTGAACGGCTATATCGAAGAAATGTATACCGGCCATGATGTGATCCGCATCCTGAATGCGGAAGATGAGGTCAGGGACACCTTTACTTCCCTGAACCAGAAAGTGAAAAACGCGAACTTCAGCTCCCAGTTCTTATCCGGTCTGATGCAGCCTCTGATGACCTTTGTCGGGAACCTGGGGTATGTGGCAGTCTGCATCGTGGGTGCGTCCCAGATCATCAATGGCAACATCACGTTTGGCGTGATCACGGCATTCCTGATCTACACCCGTCTGTTCGAGTCGCCGCTGCGCCAGATCTCACAGGCCATGACACAGGTACAGTCCTGCGCGGCAGCATCCGAGCGTGTCTTTGAATTCCTCGGTGAGGAAGAGATGGAGGATGAGTCCGCGAAGACGAAGCACATTGACCGCGTTGAGGGCGAAGTGGAATTTAAGCATGTGAAATTCGCGTACCCGAGCGCACCGGAAAAAGAAATCATCCACGATTTCAGCGTAAAGGTAAAGCCTGGTCAGAAAGCCGCCATCGTCGGCCCGACCGGCGCAGGTAAGACCACCCTGGTCAACCTGCTGATGCGCTTCTACGAGCTGACCGGGGGCGAGATCCTGATCGACGGCGTCCCGACGACGGACATCCCGAGGGAGAACGTGCACAGTCAGTTTGGTATGGTGCTGCAGGATACCTGGCTGTTTGAGGGCACCGTGAGGGAGAACCTCCTGTATAATACAGAGGGCGTCACAGAAGCGCAGATGATCGAGGCCTGCAAGGCCTGCGGCATCCATAACTTCATCTCGGCGCTGCCGCACGGGTATGATTCCGTCTTAAGCGATAATACCGCAATCTCCGCCGGCCAGAAGCAGCTGATGACCATCGCGAGGGCGATGATCCAGAACAGCCCGATGCTGATTCTCGATGAGGCAACCTCCAGCGTCGATACGAAGACCGAGATGATCACCCAGCAGGCGATGGATAAGCTGACCGACAAGCGTACCAGCTTCGTGATCGCGCACCGTCTGTCCACGATCAAGAATGCCGACATCATCCTTGTGATGCGCGACGGCGACATTGTCGAGCAGGGCAACCATGAGGAGCTGCTGGCGAAGAACGGGTTCTATGCGGAACTGTATAACAGCCAGTTTGAGAGCGCCGCCCAACGGTGCTGAGCGCCAGTGGCGCTCGTTTAGCACCGACCGGAGCGAAAGCGGAGACCAGCGTTATAAAAATGGCGGCGCGGCGCTGGACGTCCAGTGGACGTCCGTTTAGCGCCGACCGGAGTGGAACGGAGATTGCCGCCGAATGCAATGAGGGGGCGTTTTCCGAGGCATCGTAAAAGAATATATTGAAACTTGTACCAGACGCAGCGCCTCTGCCAGACACCGATGGAAACGCCACCTCGCTTCGCATCGGCGGCAGGTCGCGCCGTTCAATTAGAAACGCTACGTGTTGGGACGGCGCTCAGGGCGCTGCGTAAGTAATATAAGGGAAAATGAGAAAGAGACGCTTTGCAGGATGGATGAGGGAAATTTCTATAACCAGGCACACAAAAGTAGAAAGGAATGGAAGCTATGGGCAAAGTGGACAAGGTAAACAAGCTGGTAGAAAAGAAGAAAACAGACAAACTTACCGCGTTGATAAAAGATAAGGACAAAGAAGTCCGTCTGGCAGCGATAGAAGGTCTGGGGAAGGTGCCGGAAAATGAGGATTCTCTGAATACACTGATCAAGTGTATGGAGAACGACAGTGATGCGGATATCCGTAAGGCAGCGGCAGTCACGCTTGGCGATTCGGAAGGGGACTACGTAGAGACCCATTTGCGTTACTGTCTTTCCCATGAAAAAGACGAAAGCGTCCTGGCTGCGATCAGGGAATCCCTGGCCAAAATTAAAGGCAGGTAAGCAATCAGAAAATATTTTTATTTGGAATGATCGAGCAAAATAACTGATCGGGGAGGCGCTTAATGGACATCCGAACAATGCCTGTTAAGCGCCAAACGAATATTCTGGAGATGAAGCGTATGTATTCTTTTACAAGCCGGGTGCGGTTCAGTGAAACAGACGAAACAGGACATCTGAGTCTGACAGGCCTGATTAATTACTTACAGGATTGCTGCTTGTTCCAGTCGGAAGCGTTGGGGGTAGGGCCGGACTATTTAAAAGAGCACCATCGTTTATGGCTTCTGTCTGGCTGGCAGATTGTAATTGACCGTTATCCTAAAATGTTCGAGGAAATAACGGTTGGAACGATTCCGTATGCTTTTTCCGGATGCCTTGGATGGCGCAATGTTATGATCCTGGACAAAGAAGGTTCGTACATGGTCAGGGCCAATTGCCCCTGGGTATATCTGAATACAGATACCGGGAGACCTGAGCGACCGGATGCTAAGGAGGTGGCGGCATATATAATGGAAACGCTCTCCGCTCCGCTTCGGTCGGCGCTAAACGATCGTCCACTGGACGATCAGCGCCCTAGCCAGAGCTCGGCGGATATCCCGCCCGAAGGGCGGAGATGCCACCCGGCGAGGGCAGGACGAGCCGGACAATCTGAAAACGCTGCGCGTTGGTCCGGCTCTGAAGAAAGAATTCCAATGGAATATGCCTCACGAAAGATAAAGATGCCTGATAATTTGCAGAAAGGGAATCCCATTCCGGTTGTCCAGGAACTTATCGATTCCAACCACCATGTCAATAATGCCCGCTATGTAGAGATTGCTGTGGACATCATACAGGAACAGCTGAAGCAGGAGCGCGGTCTGGTCGTGAAAGAAATTCGTGTAGAATATAAAAATCAGGCGAGACTTGGCGACATTCTGTACCCCAAAACAGGTCAGAAAGATGGGTGGTATTATGTGTCTCTGGAAGATTCTGCCGGCCTCGGGTATGCATCTGTTGCATTGAGATTATAGCAGATCAGGCATCTTGAAGAAAAAGCATTTGTCTATGGGATTCAATGCTTTAAGTGTGTTTATCTTCTCAGAATATGGGGGTATGTAAAGTGAAAATGCTATGGGATATTTTTAAGGAAGGAAACGGCACGCACATCTGAAGATGTACGTGCCAGGTCGCGTGACGCATTTAAAAATCGCTTCGCGATTGGCGTCACGCTCTGGCTCAAATGGCGAAAGGACTGGGATTCTCTGTGCAATCGCTGTGGGAAATGCTGTTATTCCCGTTCGGCCTGGGCAAAAGGAAAAGTGGCCATTCACTATGACAGCCCGTGTGAAAATCTGGATGAAGAAACGCATTTATGCAAAGTTTATAAAGACCGTTTTCGTAAATGCAATCATTGTGGGAAAGTAAATCTGTTCGTGGCATTGTTCCATCCCACTCTGCCAAATGACTGTGCATACCGACAGACATTCCGGCTGTGGGAGAAAGAGAACAGCGATTGAATCATCATACAGGGAAAAATGATAATTAAACAGCAGGAGGAAAAAGATGATTTATATAGTAATCATTGCCGCGGTACTGGCATTGTGCTTTGCTGTATGCTTGTGTTGTACCGTTTGTTCACTGGAATGAAAAGAATTTTTTCACAATAATAGTCAAAATCTAAAATTAGTGTAAATTATTAGCAATCACTATTGACGAGTGCTAACAGATGTGCTATATTCCGTATAACAAACGAACGACACCTGAGAGAAGTTAAAAATGCAAAACAATCATGCCATGTATTTCGTTTTGCATGGAAGAACCCATAGGCGCCAGCACAAAAAACAAGGAGAGCCGCGCATTTTAATTGCGGTAGCGTTCTCGATTTGCGTTGCAAATCGGAACATTCTTTGCGCAAGGCGCGGTATCGGTTTCGATTTTCTGCGAAAATCGGACCATAGTTTACATCCATACCCGCTGCGCGAGTACGGACAAAAAAAGGAGGATTAACACTTATGAAGTTAGCACCATTAGCAGACAGAGTCGTGCTGAAGCAGCGCGAGGCAGAAGAAACTACAAAGTCGGGTATTATCCTGATGTCCGGATCACAGGAAAAACCGCAGGAAGCGGAAGTCATCGCAGTCGGGCCAGGCGGCCTTGTAGATGGCAGGGAAGTAAAGATGACGGTAAAGCCGGGGGACACGGTTATTTATTCCAAATATTCCGGCACGGAAGTAAAGCTTGGAGAGGACGAATACATCATTGTAAAGCAGAGCGATATTCTTGCTCTGGTGGAAGCATGATCAGATAAATATGGAAGCAGTTGCTAAGGAGGCAGATGAATTATGGCAAAGGAATTAAAATACAGTGTTGATGCAAGGACGGCTCTGGAAGCCGGAGTGAATAAACTGGCGGATACGGTTCGCGTAACGCTCGGACCGAAGGGAAGAAATGTAGTACTTGATAAATCCTATGGTTCTCCGCTGATCACGAACGATGGCGTGACGATTGCGAAAGAAATTGAGCTGGAAGATCCATTTGAAAATATGGGCGCGCAGCTGATCAAGGAAGTCGCTTCGAAGACAAACGATGTAGCCGGGGACGGCACCACGACTGCTACCGTTCTCGCGCAGGCAATGGTACAGGAAGGCCTGAAAAACATCGCTGCTGGTGCGAATCCGATTGAGCTGCGCAAGGGCATGAAGAAAGCCACCGATGCTGCGGTGGAGTCCATCAAGGGCATGAGCAAAAAGGTGAGCGGCAAGGAACAGATTACCAGAGTCGCCGCAGTATCTTCCGGGGATGACACGGTTGGAGAGATGGTTGCGGATGCGATCGAGAAGGTTTCCGAGGATGGCGTGATTACGATTGAAGAGTCAAAGACTATGAAGACGGAGATTGAGCTGGTCGAAGGCATGCAGTTCGATAAAGGCTATGTTTCTTCTTATATGGTAACGGATAATCAGAAGATGGAAGCTGTGCTGGAAGAGCCGCTGATTCTGATTACGGATAAGAAGATCAGCACCATTCAGGATATCCTTCCGCTTCTGGAGCAGATTGTACAGTCCGGAAAACAGTTGCTGATCATTGCGGAGGATATTGAAGGGGAAGCATTGTCAACCCTGATTGTTAATAAGCTTCGCGGGACCTTCCATGTGGTTGGTGTAAAAGCACCGGGTTATGGCGATAACCGCAAGGAAATGCTGCAGGATATTGCTATTCTGACGGGCGGCCAGGTGATTTCCGAAGATCTCGGCCTGGAACTGAAAGATACCACGATGGAAATGCTGGGGCGTGCAAAATCTGTAAAGGTTCAGAAAGAGAACACCGTGATTGTGGACGGGCTTGGCGATAAAGACGCGATTGCGGCGAGAGTTTCCCATATCCGTTCCCAGATTGAGGAAACCACTTCAGATTATGACAAAGAAAAGCTTCAGGAGCGTCTGGCGAAGCTGGCAGGCGGCGTAGCTGTTATCCGTGTCGGAGCCGCTACCGAGACTGAGATGAAAGAAGCAAAGCTTCGTATGGAGGACGCCCTCGCTGCAACCAGAGCAGCCGTAGAAGAAGGAATTATCGCCGGCGGCGGCTCTGCATACATCCATGCGTCTAAGGATGTAGAAAAAGTTGCGGAGTCTCTTGAAGGAGATGAGAAGACCGGAGCGAACATCATTCTGAAAGCACTGGAGGCACCGCTTTACTACATCGCAGAAAACGCAGGACTGGAAGGCGCTGTGATTGTAAACAAGGTTCATGAATCTGAGCCGGGGATTGGATTTGATGCCTATAAAGAAGAATACGTGGATATGGTACAGGCAGGTATCCTTGATCCGGTGAAAGTGACAAGAAGTGCCCTGCAGAACGCGACCAGCGTAGCCTCCACGCTGCTGACCACGGAGGCTGCGGCTGGTGATATCAAAGAACCGGCGCCTGCAGCACCGGCCGGCGCGGGCGAAATGGATTATTAAATTGCACTGTCTTTTCCCAAATGCTTCGCATTGGGACGGTGCTAAGTAAAACCGCAGGATAGATAATGTTCTGCGGTTTTCTATTTATAACCAATTGTAAGCTAAGAAAGGGGACTTTTAAATGGCTGCTCAGGAACAGAAAGAAGAAGGAATCACAGCTTTTTTCAGGGACACCTTTGATACGGATGCGCTGTACAAGGGCATTGAACGGAAAGATTACTATTATTTATATTGCATCAGAGAGCTCAGTAAGGATAAATCAGACAATGGGAAAGTATATCTGTTCAATCTGACAGGGCAACTGAAAATGGAGATGCCAGAAGTATCAAAAATAGTAGGAGCCCTGGAAAAAGATGGGTATCTGCAGTGGGAAACTGATGTGAAAATTGGCAGGACCTATGTAACCCTTACCAGAAAAGCAGACGAGATTTTGGATAAAGAATCAGTCCGGATGCGGGAATGCTATGGAAGAATTAAGTCTGAAATAAACCCGGATGAACTCAACCAGATGGCAATAACAATGAAAAAAATCCGGGACATCATAAAACAGGAAGATGAAGAATAGAGGCTGTGGCATGGCTGTCAGACTCTGCTGTACTTTCAGCAATCTCTACCTCTGGGACAGGAGAGGAGGTTTTTATGAATAAGAACAAATATCAGGGTATCAGGAAACCTCCCGTATGGGTGGTTATCATAATTGTATTTTTTATACTTTCAATTGTGCTTAATTTTGCAGCAATAGGCTCTACGACTACATCTCTGGAAATTACCTATGATGAGTTCCTGGAGCTGATAGAAGGCGGATTTGCTGATTCTGTATATATGGATGAGGATCAGATTCAGCTTACTCTGAAAGAGGATGTGACGGTTGATGACATTAGTGAGGTGTTGAGCAATTATGAGCTTTCCAGCAGCGGGACGAACTGGTTTACATCGCAGCGGAACTATATATTTTACACGGGGCGTATTGAAGATGCGGATCTGGTTGCTACGCTGAGGGAATATGGCGTCAGCTTCTCCCAGGAAATCCCGGCGCAGGCGTCCCTGCTTTCCACGATTATGAGCTGGGTATTGCCAATCGTGATCATGTATCTGGTTTTATTCCTTCTCATGAGGTTCTTTATGAGTCGGATGCGGGGCTCTGAATCAGGCGGCGGGATGATGGGCGGAGGCATGACGGGCGGCTTCGGAAGATCGAAAGCGAAGAAGTACGACGTGGAGGAAAAAACAGGAGTTTCTTTTGCGGATGTCGCCGGGGAGGATGAAGCGAAGGAAAGCCTGGAGGAAATGGTAGATTACCTGAAAAACCCGGACAAATACATCAAAATCGGGGCAAAACAGCCAAAAGGCGCGCTGCTGGTAGGTGCGCCGGGTACAGGAAAAACCCTGCTGGCAAAAGCAGTAGCGGGAGAAGCAGGTGTTCCATTTTACCATATCACAGGGTCAGAATTTGTGGAAATGTTCGTTGGCGTCGGTGCCAGCCGTGTAAGGGATTTATTTGAGACAGCGAAGAAAAATACACCGTGCATTATTTTTATTGATGAGATTGACGCGATCGGAAAAAAGCGGGATACCAGTTTCGGAAGTAATGATGAACGGGAACAGACTCTGAACCAGCTGCTTTCAGAGATGGACGGATTTGAAACAAACAGCGGCATCATTGTATTGGCTGCGACGAACCGCCCGGAGGTACTGGACCAGGCGCTTTTGCGACCGGGCCGTTTTGACCGCCGCATTATTGTAGACAAGCCGGATCTGGCCGGACGTGAAAATATCCTGAAAGTACATGGGAAAAAAGTTCTGCTTTCCAGCGACGTAGATTTCCATTCGGTCGCACTTGCGACGAGCGGTGCAAGCGGCGCTGATCTTGCCAACATTGTGAACGAGGCGGCGCTTCTGGCGGTGAAGCTCAGGCGGAGCTATGTCACCCAGAAGGATTTGATGGATTCGGTGGAAACCGTATTTGCCGGGAAAGAAAAGAAAGACCGTATCCTGAGCCAGAAAGAACGGCAGATGGTGGCTTACCATGAGGTCGGACATGCCCTGATCTCGGCGCTGCAGAAGGACGCACAGCCGGTTCAGAAAATAACGATTGTACCGCATACTATGGGTGCTCTTGGATTTACGATGAATGTTCCGGAAGAAGATCGGTATCTGCTGACAAAAGAAGAACTGCAGGCTCAGATCACGGTGCTGTTAGGCGGCAGGGCAGCTGAAATCGTGCGCTTTGGCACATCGACAACCGGTGCTTCCAACGACATCGAGCGGGCGACTGACATGGCAAGAAAAATGGTCAGTCAGTACGGCATGAGCAACCGCTTTGGTTCCATGGGACTGCAGAAGACGCAGGAACAATATCTGGATGGGAGAGACGTTTCGACCTGTTCAGAGCAGACTGGTGCGGAAGCAGACGAAGAAGTGCGCAAGCTTATTGACCAGTGTCAGCATGAGGCAGTCCGCCTCCTGGAGGAGAACCGAAGTGCACTGGAGCTGATTGCAGCACGCCTGCTGGAAAAAGAGAGCATCAGCGGAGAAGAATTCATGGAACTGCTGAAAGGAATTTAAAGATGGAATTCCCATTTTAATGCACAGGGCTGCGATAGGAATTTTCCGGCTGTCGCGGCGTCATAAGGAATCCTCCGACTTCGTCGGCAATCCTTATGACATAGGACGCAGCCTACGCTTCTACACTCCGTTTCGGTCCGCGCTAAACGTCTTCGCTTCGCTACGGTCGGTGCTAAGCGAACATCCACTGGATGTTCAGCACCGTCCACTGGACGATCAGCGCCGCTTCGGTCGTTGAATATCCCATGCGAAGCGTGGGATGCCCGCGCCCCGCAATCGAAGATTGGGGGCATAACCTGGCGAGGGCCTGCGTCCTCGATTTTCTGCGAAAATCGGGACATAAAACGTGTGCCACTGGCACACAGCAACTGCGCGAGTGAGTAGGGAACAAGTCTCCTTACTCGATAGAAAGCATGAACAAATGAGAACAGAATGCAAAAATAAAATTTACCCGATTGTGACGGCGGTAATATATAGCTTTTTAGTGCTTATTTCATTTGCACTGATATGGAAATATCCGGCTGCAGTGGTGCTTCTTGCAGTCTACCTGATCTATGGCATATTCTGTTTCGGGCTTTATGGTTATGTAAAACGAAGATTTGAAGGAAAAGAAAAATCGCTGACGATTTCTGTAAGATGCATTTTTCTCGCTGTACTTACGGATTGTTATGGGCTTGCAACGGGAGAGGACAGTTATCTTTTTTTCGATATTTTTAGCAGTATAGATGGCATTGCGATGCTGGCCGATCTTGTGGCGAAGGTTCGGGTTATCATTGCCATATGGAAAGAAAAAGCGGGAAAGCCTGATGCAAAAAAGAGAATTCCCGCCTTTTTCCGCAGTCCGGTGCTTTATATCACGCTCTATATATTTCTGGGGGCGTTTTTGCCATTTGTGGTTCAGCCACAGATCAGTGAGAATACGGTTGAAAATGTCGAAGAAACCTCTTTTTACAGCGAAGAGGCCTCGGGCGAACGGGCTGTCGTTCTTTCTGATAATGGGGAAGCGCTGGAGGAACGCATCTGTCTGATTTCGCAGGCGCAGGAGGAAATCATCCTGTCCACGTTTGAAATTGACGCGGATACCAGCGGCAAGATGGTGATGTCAGCGCTGATGGAAGCGGCAGAGCGGGGTGTGAACGTATACATTCTTGTGGATGGATTTTCTTATATTAAAAGTATGTGGGGAAATCCGTATTTTCTGGCGCTTGCGCAGACGGAGCATATGGAGATCCGGATTTATAACCCGATTCGTCCGTGGATGCCGTGGACTTTTATGGGACGGATGCATGACAAATACCTGATCGTGGATGACCTGGGATATATTTTGGGCGGCCGTAATACGTATGATTACTTTCTGGGAGATCAGGAAGGACATAAAAATTATGACTGGGATATTCTTGTCTACAGTGCCGATGCCGGGGATGACAATTCACTGGAACAGGTGCGCGATTATTTTTGGTCTGTGTGGGATCAGTCCGTATGCAGAACACTTGCGGACAATCATTTCTGGGAAAAGCTGCCTTCGGTCATTTCGGCAAAAGAGGAGCTGTGGGATGTGTATGAGAAAATGACGGAAGAGCATGGGGCCTGGCTTTTGGCAGAGGACTACGAAAGTGTGACCGTGCCGGTCAACCATATCGAGCTGGTGTCCAACCCGACTCAGATTAATTCCAAGGAACCGGTAGTATTCTATACCATCACAGAACTGATGAAGCAGGCTGAGAAAGAAGTGGTTTTTCATACGCCGTACATCATCTGCAATGACTGGATGCTGGAACGCCTGGAGGAAATCTGCGGGGAAGTGGACAACGTCACGATGATGACCAATTCTGTTGCGAATGATGGTAACCCATTCGGTGCTTCGGATTATGATTTAAATAAGGAAGAGATTCTTGAGACAGGCGTAGAAATACTGGAATATGACGGAGGCGTTTCCTATCATGGAAAGTGCTTTGTAATCGATGACCGGCTATCCGGGATTGGCTCTTTTAACTGGGATATGCGGAGCACCTATGTAGATACAGAGCTGATGCTGGTGGTAGACAGTGAAGAACTAAACGCGCAGCTCCGGACAAAAATGCAGGAGTACGAGGAGGACGCTCTGACGGTGATTGATGTTGATACATCGATTGCACCGGAAGGAAAAGCAGCACAGGAGGTCAGCGATGGGAAAAACAGACTTCTGCAGATCATGAAATATTTCAACTGGGGACGTTTTATTATGTGACTGAAGAATGGTTCAATAACATTTTAAAGGAACGGTGAGACATGAGGCTTAATCTAAAGCTGAAGGAAAAGTTTGAAACAGTTAGATAGTAGTGGTTAGACGAAAAATAGCGTATAACAAACAAACCCTCGCAATCGTGCAATAGCAAATTTGTGAAGGACATTAACGGAAAATAGGGATCGGGATTATTCCGTTACAGCGATATCATCGGAGACCGTGTAACCTCTTTTCCTAAGTAAGTCCAGAGCCTGTGACCTGGTCAAGACTTTTGAAGTATTGACAGGACGATGCTCTACGAATCCATTGGGGGTGTACGGCTCATGTTTATGTCGATAATTTCTATTACAGATGCCAGCACAGGAAAAAGGCGGATGACGACCATTTCTGTGATTACAAGCCGTCACTGGATCAGAACGAGCTGAACCACGAGGTGGAACTGCTCATCATGGATATGGTTACGCTGGACGGCTTCAATGATTTCATTTTTAAGAGAATGAATGAGAAGGTGGATGTGAGTGCCCTGGAGAAGGAACGGGAACAGTTGCGGCGGCAGATGGCGCAGGTGTCCGGAGCGAAAACGAAGCTGAACCAGATGCTGGACCGGTTGGATGTGACGGACAGGCTTTATGACCGGAAGTATCAGGACATGCAGGAGCGGCTCAATAATCTGTACGACCAGATCGGAGAGATTGATGACAGCATCGCGGACATCAATGAGAAGATCAGCAGGGTCTATGAGGAGCAGATTACGGCGAAGCAGCTTTGCCAGATCCTTACTTATTTTGACAAGGTGTATTTCAAGATGTCGGATCTCGAAAAGAAGGAATTTTTGAGAAACCTCATCGAAAGTATTGAACTTTATCCTGAAAAGCAGGATAATAGACACGTCATTAAGCGGGTAGAATTTAAGTTCCCTGTGTTTTATGAAGGCGCTGAAAAGGGTGGAATTCGGTTGCTCAATGAAAATACCGTCAACAGGTTGATAAAGCAATGGAACGCAGAACCCGTTCCGTTTCCGGATATCCGTCAAGTGACAGGACTGCCGGGGGTGTCCAGACAGTACGACGGATAAGTACCCTTAAAAATCGTTAAATATTGCGGCTATTTCTCATCAGAATCAACGACAAGGGCAAATTTCTATAGAAATACCCGTTTCTATCACAAAATCGCACAGAGAGCTTTTTACAGTATGAAAACGGGTATTTCTATATGAGGGCGGCTGTGCTGCCGCAGGTTTGCTCGATCAGCCAAGTTATACAGCCAAAGCAAACGCTTGCAGTCGCAAGCATTTGATAGTATAATATCAAGATAAAAGGAGGCGGTATTATGGCAAATACTAGTGCTGTTTACGCAAGAATAGATTCTAATCTGAAAGATAGTGCTGAGGGAATTCTTTCTAAGTTGGGAATTTCTCCATCCAGTGCCATTCAAATGTTGTATAGTCAGATTGTGCTAAAGAATGGCATGCCATTTGATTTGCGTTTACCAACGTCTAAACCATTATCTGTCGGCGCGATGACCAGGGAACAGCTGGATGCGGAACTTCAAAAGGGTATGAATTCCATCAATGCGGGAAATGTATATTCTGCAGATGAAGTGGATGATATACTTGCAAATGAGTTTAGCATATGACAGAAAACTACAAAATTAATTATTCTGCGGATGCGTTGGGAGATTTGAGAGAGATCTATAACTACATAGCAAACGGCGGGTGAATACCGCCGAGCGATAATTGACTATAAGAATGATGGAGCAAGTGCAAGGGCGGTACATTCGCCCTGCACTTGTCTTCTAAAAGGCGTGAAGTTTACGGCAACTCCGCAATATGCTCAAGCAAATATTTGATAAAATACTGGCTGGCTATCGGCAGGCTGCT
>JAJQBS010000054.1 GCA_021203145.1 Lachnospiraceae bacterium
TCGATATCTCATTTTAAGGGAGAATGGCTGTGAAAATACGTATCTGGATAAAAGAAAATATTGGCCTGACAATCCTTTTGATCTTTCTGACCGTCCTCATCGTGTGCCCTCTGGTCATGATTTTTGCGAGAGCAGTTTTTGAAGACGGCATTTTCAATCCGGGACAGGCATGGGCGGTGATTGCGGACGCGGATAATTTGGAGACGATCATGAATTCGCTTCTGTTGGGAGTCTGTGTTGTGCTTTGCTCTACCGTGATCGCAGCTCCGACTGCATGGCTGCTTTCGAGGACACGGCTGGCTTCCCATGGATGGCTCGATATCGTTTTTATGATTCCGTTCATGACGCCGCCTTACATAGCGTCGATGGGCTGGATTCTGTTTATGCAGAAACGCGGACTGTTCCAACAACTGTTTCCATTTACCGGCTCTCTTTCTGAAAACTTCTTTTGCTTTGGCGGGCTGGTGCTCGTTATGAGTCTCCATGTTTTTCCGTTTATGATGACGATGCTGAAGAACGCCATGACCAATATTCAGGCAAGCCTGGAAGAAAGCGGCGCGGTATTTGGAGCCGGATTCGGGCTGCGGATGCGGAAGATTTTTGCACCGCTTCTGACCGGAAATTATGCGATTGCTGCGCTTCTGGTGTTTGTAAAGACTCTGGCGGAATACGGTACACCTTATACATTTGGCCGCAGGATCGGGTTCTATGTGTTTACAACAGATATTCATCGTTATGCGACGACGGCGCCGGTGGACTTCGGAAGCGCGGCGAGTCTGTCTTCCATACTGGTGTGCGTCTGTATGCTGCTCTGGATGCTGCAAAACCATATCACGGAGTGTACAAGCTATCAGCTGGTCAGCGGAAAAGGAAGCCGCCCTTATCGAACGAAGTTAAAGGGAATCCGTCATTTTGCAGCGTGGCTCTGGATCGTACTGGTGCTCCTGATTGCTGTTGGTGTTCCCTATTTTTCTGCGATTGCGACATCCCTGATTAAGCTGCGAGGGTATGGACTTGCTGCCGGGAATTTTACACTGGAGCATTACAGGGAATTGTTCACGACGAAAAAGAGTATGGCTGCGATTCGGACGAGCTTGTTTCTGGCGGTGTCCTCCGCAACTATTTGCTCCGTGATCGGTACGGCTGTCGTAATGGCAGTCAGAAGAGGAAAAGGAAAACTGAAAAAAATTGTAGAAGCAGTCAGTCTTTTGCCGGAAATGCTGCCGGGCATCGTGCTTGTGATCGGGCTGATGCTTTTCTGGAATGCGATTTATAAAATCATCCCGCTTTATAATACACTGGGCATTATGGTGCTAGCCTACGTGGTTCTCTATCTGCCTTATACGGTGCAGTATGTCACTTCTTCTTTTACGCAGATCAATGACAGTCTGATACAGGCAGGCCGTACATTCGGAGGAAGCCCGGCCTATGTGTTTGCCCGGATTACCTTTCCCATGATTTCAAAGGGAATCGCGACCGGTTGGATGATGATTTTCATTATTTCTTTCCGGGAACTGGTGACCGCAAGTCTGATCGCGCCGCCGAATGTGCTCGTGGTCTCTACCTATATCAACCGCGAATTCGAACAGGGCAGCGTCTCTCTTGGGATGGCAATGGCGGTTCTCTGTGTATTGATAACGACAACGGCACTTTTGATCATGAATGCACTGACCGGTAAGAAAAAAGGCTAAGATATTTACTAGTATTTTAACCTGAATTCTGGTTGAGATGACTTGCATTTTACAATCGTATGTTATGCTCAGGCAGCGATTCACGATTGCGAATCGCTCTGCGAAGGGGGCTTTTAACATTCAGACTACAGGCAGATGCCCCTGCTTCGCAGCTGCACTTTGACCAGAAGTGAGAAAGGATGAAGAAATGAAAAAGAGAAACAGATGGATCGCCCTGATGATGGCAGCCGCTATGGCGGCGGTCCCGGGTGTGAGCGCACTGGCGGACGCGGCTCCGGACGGAAAAACCGTGAATGATGAATCAACGGATTCCACCTATAAAGAGTGGAAAGAGAGCGTCTGGGAAGAGACGGAGGATGACTGGACGCTGGTGTCGATGACGCCCGGTGAGGATGAGTCGCAGATGAATTTTGCGTGGTATTCCAAAGACGACGAAGAAACTTCACTGATCTGGGGGACACAGGAAGATTTAAGCGACGGGCAGGCTGCAGAGATCACGCAGACGGCGACCGGGCAGACTGACAGCGATGGAGTGACTTATACCAGCAACAAGGCTGTGCTGACGGGGCTCGCAGCTGACACGACGTATTATTATCAGGTGGAGGGCAAGGAGATTGAGTCCTTTACGACAGGCAGTACAGACAGCTTTACGTTTGCGCTTATCGGCGACCCGCAGATCGGTTCTTCCAATGAGCTGAAGGCGAAGAGCCCGGACGACCTCACGGATGAATTCTATGAGGTACAGAGTGATTCGGTGGCCAGCGACAGCTACAACTGGGCAAATACGCTGACACAGGCGGCCCGGATGTGCACGTCTCTTGGCGACAATCTGGACTTCATTGTATCAGCCGGTGACCAGGTGCAGACCAACGCCTCAAAAGTGGAAGATACAACCATCAGCGAAATTGAGTATACCGGCTATCTTTTGCCGTCCGTCCTCACATCTGTTCCGGTGGCGACTACGGTAGGCAACCACGATGCGGATAACGCGAACTATCAGTATCACTTTAATGTGCCGAATTTAAGCGAGCTTGGCGACAACGGCTATGCGGGCGGCGACTATTACTTTACCTACGGCAATGCCCTGTTCATCATGCTGAACACACAGGATACGAATTCCGCTGAGCATGTCCAGTTTATTCAGGAGGCGGTAGAAGCAAACCCGGACTGCACCTGGAGAATTGTGACGCTGCATCAGGATATCTATGGTTCCGCGGAGCACTCCAATGAACCCGAGATCGTAAATCTGCGCTATGCGCTGACACCGGCATTTGAGACATATGACATCGACCTTGTACTGACCGGACATGACCATGCATATTCGAGAAGCTATTTCCTGAATGGCGACGCCGTAGAGGAGACGGTGACCTATACGGATGATGAGTTTGACGCGATGCTGGAGGTGGATATTGACAACGGCGACAGTGAGGAATCGCTTACCGTAGCGCCTGGAAACATCTCAGACGATACGGAGGACGCCGAGGAGCAGGCGTATCTGGAATACCTGTATGAGATCATGGACACCGACCGCATCACAGAGGATACTACCTATGTGATCGACCCGGAGGGAATCTTGTATCTGACAGCGAACAGCGCATCCGGCAGTAAGTATTATGACCTGACCGCCCGCCAGCAGAGCTACATCGCCGCGAGATGGCAGGAGGATGTGCCGACCTACACGTTGATTGAGGTCACGGACACCACGCTTACAATTAATACATACCGCAGCGATACGAATGAGACGATTGATGAGTGCGTCACCATTGTAAAGACTGTAAATGCGGAGTAATGAAGCGACAGGTTTTAAAGGAATGCCCGCGTGAGCGGGCATTCTGTACCCTTATGACATAAAGGAGAAGTACAGAAATTTATGATACAAACAAAAAACAGAAGGCAGGTTTTTCTGAAGACGGGCATTGTCTGTCTCTTCTTTATTTTTCTTGCCGGATTTGCCTGGTGGCTTGGCCGGACGGAAAAGACCGTGTTGCTCTCTAATGAAGGGCGTACCTTTGAAAAGGCGCGGGTGGTGTCGATTGTGGAGGATAACCTGACGAGCGAAGGTACCCGTGCGGGCTACCAGACGGTCGAGGTAGAAATCCTCACCGGCGAGCATAAAGGAGAAATACTGGAAGCCACCAGTTCTTCCTCTTATCTTTATGGAGCAAATTGCACGGTTGGTCTCCGGGTCATTGTGATTATCAGTGAATCCGATGATTATATGACAGTCAGCGTTTATAATTATGACCGGGGAAACCAGCTCTATGCCATTCTGATTTTTTTCCTGGTCGTGCTTGGCCTGATCGGTGGGAAAAAAGGGTGGAAATCGGGAGTTGGACTTGTATTTACATTTGCCTGTATCATTTTTCTGTTTATTCCTATGGTGTACCGGGGGTATTCTCCGATTCTGTCTGCGGTCTTTCTGGTCGTGCTTGTCACGGTGGTTGTGATGCTGCTGATTGACGGCTGGACGGTGAAATCGGCCTGCGCCATGGCGGGAACGATTTTCGGCGTAGGCATTGCTGCGGTCAGCGCGGAGCTGTTCGGGCGGTTTGCACATCTTTCCGGCTACAACGTAAGCGATATCGAAGACCTGATTTACATCGGGGAAATGATGGATATCCGTATCGGAGGGCTGATGTTTGCCGGAATCCTGATCTCAGCGCTGGGAGCAGTGATGGATGTAGCAATGTCTGTGGCAAGTACAGTCAATGAAATCCATGAGAAAACTCCTTCTCTTGGTCAGAAGGAGCTGTTCCTGTCGGGAATCCATGTGGGGCGTGATATGATGGGAACCATGTCCAACACTCTGATTCTTGCATTCGCGGGTGGTTCTATTAACACATTTGTCTATATCTACAGCTACAATTATGCCTATTATCAGATCCTGAATATGTACAGCGTTGGGCTGGAAATCCTTCAGGGTGTATCGGCAACGCTGGGAGTGATCCTTACGGTTCCGATGGTTTCATTTTTCACTGCCGGAGCATTAAAAGGCTTCCGGTCTGAGAAAAGATGGAAAGGCGGGAGTGGTGAATATGAACAGTAATATGGTTACAATAGCAGGCTATCTGATTGCGGCTGCAGCTCTGGCAGTTATGATTTCCGTGGCCGCTGTGAAGACGAATCGAAAGTTTAAGAAAATGGAGCGGGACAGGAAAAATGCAGGGGAGTCCCCGGCTATGTCCCAAAAGGGTGAATCTCAAAAGGATGAGTTTCGGAAGGAACTGTTTCCGGAAGAAGTGTGTCTGGAAAAGGAAACTTTGGAGAATGCGAAAGAAGATGGCTGCGCAAAGGATGTCGGGCAATCAACAGAGCCTGATCCAACTATGATTGCTGCTGCCAAATGCCAGACAGAGAAAAGCAGGAGAATGAAAATGAAGGATACCGGATGCTATCAGAACAGGGAATTATCCTGGCTGAAATTTAATGAACGTGTACTGGAGGAAGCGGAATCAGAACAGAATCCACTGTGTGAAAGACTGAATTTCCTGTCGATATACCAGAGCAATCTGGATGAATTTTTTATGGTGCGGGTGGGGTCGCTTCATGACCGGATGCTCCTGAAAAAAGAAGAGCGTGAGAATAAGACCAATATGACGGCAGAAGAACAGACGGAGGCGGTACTTGCCGAAGTCCATACGATGAATGAGAGGAAAGACAAGGCTTACCAGGAACTGATGGAAGAACTGGCCGGGCAGGGGATACGGATTCTGAAATTCGCGTCGCTGAATGCGGAAGAGGAAGCGGAACTGGGCCGGTACTTTGCACAGGAGATACAGCCTCTGCTGCTGACCATGGTTGTGGGACGAAAACAGCCATTCCCATTTTTGAAAAGCAAGGATATTTATGCGGTCGCAGTGCTCAGCACAAAGAAAGAAAAAGGAAAGCTGGCAATCATTCCATGTGGAAATGAAGTCCTGAACCGGCTCGTCCCGATACCGTCTCATCCGGGGTGTTATATGCTTGCGGAGGAGCTGATTCTCCATTTTCTGCCGTTGGTATTTCAAAAATATACCATTACGCAGAAATCCCTGATCCGGATCACGCGGAATGCGGATATTGACGCGGACAGCATTTATGATGAAGAATTGAACTACAGGGATCATATGGCGGAAGTGATCAAGCTGCGCAGAAAGCTCTGTCCGGTGCGGCTGGAAATTTCGAGGGAGCTGAATATCGAGATTGTCGCCCAGCTCTGCAGGGAGCTTGGGCTGAGACCGGAGCAGATCTTTTTCACGGAGGCACCGATGGACTTGTCCTTTTTATATCAGATTCAGGATAAGCTGCGCCAGAAACCGGAACTGTTCTATGAGAAACGGATTCCGCAGAAAAGCCCAATGGTTCAGGATGACAAGCCGATGCTTCGTCAGGTGTTGGAGCATGATATTCTGCTCTCCTACCCCTATGAAAGCATCAATGCGTTTCTGCGCATGTTGAATGAAGCGGCTGCAGATGGGACGGTAATGTCCATTAAAATGACACTCTACAGGCTGGCGAAAAACAGCAAGGTGGTGGAGGCTCTTGTGGCTGCGGCTGAAAACGGGAAACAGGTGGATGTCCTGGTAGAACTGAAAGCGCGGTTTGATGAAGAAAACAACATTGAATGGTCGCGCCGGCTGGAGGACGCGGGCTGCCATGTGATCTATGGGCTGGATGGCCTGAAAGTGCATTCCAAACTCTGCCTGATCACAATCCGGGATCAGGGACGCATTCGCTACGTAACGCAGATCGGAACCGGTAATTATAATGAAAAAACCTCACGCCTTTATACGGATCTGTCCCTGCTCACCGCGGATGAAGAGATTGGAAAAGAAGCGGGCGAAATATTTACAGCATTGTTTATGGGCGAGACAGTCGACCATATGGAGCAGCTTCTGGTAGCACCGAAATGTCTGCAGAACCGGGTAATTGACATGATTGACGAGGAGATCCGCGAGAAAAAGGAGGGCAGGGAGGCCTACATAGGAGTAAAGATCAACTCACTGACGGACAAGCAGATCATTGATAAGCTGATCGAAGCGTCCGAGGCCGGGGTGCGTGTCGATATGATCATCCGCGGCATCAACTGTATCCAGTCCGGCATCGAAGGAAAAACCGACAATATTCATATCATCAGTATTGTTGGGCGTTATCTGGAGCATTCCCGTATCTATATTTTTGGATGCGGGGAGCGTGAAAAGCTGTATCTGTCCTCTGCTGACTTTATGACCCGGAACACACTGCGCCGCGTGGAGGTAGCCGTTCCTGTGCGGGATCTGGCACTTCGGCAGCGGCTGCATGGCATGTTTGATGTGATGCTGCGGGATAATATCAAAGCGAGAGACCAACTGTCCGACGGCACCTATGTGAGAAGGACCATGCCGGAAACGGAAGAGGCGCTGAATGCGCAGGAATATTTTCTGGCATGCGCTTATGGGCAGAAATAACAGTTTTCCGTGAAAAAGAGTTTTAATTTTATAATGCTTAAGAGGTGTGTATGAGAGCCAGGACAGCAGGAAAGTGGTAAGGGAAAAAATGATTTATACATTGGGAAGCCAGCTTGTGGAGACTGATATGGATACTGTGCTTCAGACCGGGATTTCAGCCGTGTTTGTTGTCAATGAAAATCAGAGCCGGAGTGTTTTAGACGAGTTGTCTTTAAACGTGGAACTGGACCGGTCGCTTTCGGATATTTGCTTCTGTAAGGTGGAAAGTCAGCAGGATTGTCTGTATGGTACACTGGCAATTCCGAGGCTGCTGGATGTGCTGGGGAACCGCTTTCGTGTTGCTTTTATTATTACTGGAAAGTATATTGTTTTGATTGACGACAGCGGTTTTGCGCTGCGTCTGGTCAATCGGATTCGGATGAAACGTGTACATCAGGGAGACACGTGAGAACGATTTTTATATAATTTCATTACAGAGTTCATTTCACGGGACTCTGTACTTTTGGAACAGTATGAGCATGAGCTGATGGAACTGGAGGATGAGACGGCAAAAGGAGACATTGACAATATCCAGAACCGGTTGCAGCCAATCCGAAAGCAGCTGCTGACACTGCGGAGCTATTACGACCAGCTCATGGATATGATCCGCGAACTGGAGGAAAACGAAGATCGATATTTTGCCCGGAAGCAGCTGAAGTATTTTGGCACGGCGGCTGACCGCGCTGAACGTCTAAAAGACCGGACCAGTTATCTGCTGGAATATGCCCAGCAGGTACGTGATGCATGGCAGTCACTTGCGGATGCGCGCCAGAACGACAATATGCGGTTTCTGACTGTTATATCAACGATATTCTTCCCTTTGACTCTGATTACCGGCTGGTATGGAATGAATTTTGAAAACATGCCGGAACTTGCGAATGGGTATCCAATCGTGATTCTGGTCAGTCTGGTTGTGCTGGTCATTTGTCTGCTGATTTTCAAAAAGCGGAATATTTTGTAGGGATAAGAAGTTTCGCGTCCGAATGAGGATGTATGAGGAGAATTTCTACCTACGTGGAGAACTGCAGCTATCATCATGAATTCTTATATGATTATTAAGTGGGTGGTGCGTCAGAATTGACGCTGCCCATTTTCCATATTAAGATGAAGATGTTTCCATATAGTGGGTACTGGATGGAGACAAAATCAAAATGCGAGGTGAACGAATATGGAGGAACAGGTTTATATCACAGAGGAAGAACGTGCAAAATGTCAAAAGGTAGTTGACGCTTTTGCTGAACTGTATGAGATGGCGGACGATATAGTTGTTGATGCTGGGAAATACGGCTTCGTAATGCTGAAAGACTATATACCGTCAATGGGGTTTGCGGAAGAAGAAACATTTACCGACAGCAAATCATTATTTGAAGAATTGTGGGTGGAATGGTTTGATACAAAGCTGTATCTTATGGCAAAAGGCACTCCGTTATTGGAAAAGGAAGGATTCAAGGGTGTGTATGAGAGCCTGCCAGAAGAAAAGCAATCCGAGCTTACCGGAAGGAAAGCAGATTTTGCGAAAGCAGCAGAAATAAATCTGGAAGAATAGTTTCTGTCTCATCAACGCATAATGGGCGGCGCGACAAAATTGACGCTGCCCATTTTCCATATTAAGATGAAGATGTAGCCATCCATCTGCTGTTTTAAATTGAAACAGATGCCTTATAGTTGCTAGATGGAGAAAAAATCAAAAAGGAGTGGTAGATGATGAAAGAAGAATTGAAGTTTCAGACCTTTTTCGACCAGTACGACTCGGAGTTTACTGAGTATATTAGTATGGCCGGAAAGCCGGATGTAACATCCGACCAGTACCGGGAACTGGTAGCGGAGATGAATGGTATCTATGAAAAATATCCCATTGTGAGAGCAGTGATGGATAGCACAGAACCGCGTAGTCTGACGGTTGAGGAATGCGAGGGCTTGCTGGCAGTCGTTGATATCAGGGAAACTTTTTGGAGTATGGAAAGCGAGAAGATTTATTTTCAGGGCTGCGCAGACAGTATCGGTTATATGCGGAAACTGAAAATGCTGAAAGGTCAGCCCGATTGAAAACAGAATGATAGTTGTAATTGATGGTTGTTGCCGTGCACATGGGGAACCTCGCAGGTTAAAAAATGCACGGCTGCCGGTGGCGCTGGCTTTGAAATTATGAACGACACCGGCATGGAACAACAAAAAAGTATGACGCCGACAGGCGGCACTGCCCGTGACTTTTCGGAAATATCCGATAGTCGCGGGCTTATTTTTTGTTGTTCTCAAAGCGTTCCGCAGGAACGCGCAGCTCAGCACCGGAGGTGCTGTTCTAAGGGGATTGGGGATTTTCCCCAACGAGCAAACCGCTTTGCGGGGTGACTTTGTAGCACAAAGTCATTGCTCGCAGATTTACTGAAAGGAGCGAAAACGTAACGCCAAAAGGCCGCTAAAATACAGCATTCTTTGGAATGGAGCGAGAGAAAACGCAGAGGGATTAGTCGAAAAAAATGGAAAGAATAAGCCGAGAAAGGAACTGCAGTTCGAACAGCAAGACCTTTTTATTGGACATACTAAGTAGGATAATGGAATCAGGTTAAAGAAAAAAGTTCTTTCCTGATTCCATTTTTTTGATCTGCAGAGCTGCAAAAAAAATATAAAAAATGATTCGGGCGAACAGGAGGAAATTATGTCGAGACTGATATTCTGGATTCGGGGTAAATTCCGGGGAGACCGCCACTGCAGCAGCTGCTGTCTCCTGTGCGAATCCAAGGAGAGCCACGCCATTTAGAATCGTGCTGCGCACGATGGCGCGGCCTGCGTCCTGCATCGAAAGGCACGATGCAGGACAGATTATGAAACCTGCAGAAACGACAATGCATAACGGAGGTGCGAGATGAAAGAGAAGTACATCACAGTCACAGGAATGAAATACTACTATGGATTGGTTCCGTTCAAGATCGGAAAGAAATTGAAGTGCGTGAAGGAACCGGAGAATCCGTATGATTCGGAAGCAATCAAGGTAACAATGAAGCATATCGGGACGGTTGGTCATGTGGCGAACGCGCCATATACGACAGTCGCCGGCACAATGAGCGCCGGGCGGATTTACGAAAAAGTCGGAAAAAAATTCAAAGCAGAGGTCATGTTCATCACACCGTCCGCAGTGATCTGTAAGGTTCTCCAAAGTGAAGAAAATCATGGAGGACAGAAAGGAGAGCAGGAATGTATAAACGAAGAATCGCCAGCATAGACAGCCGGACAAAAATCTATCATTACCCCGGCTGTCATTACGCAAAACGTATTTTGCCGAAGTATCAGCTGGAAAAATCGAAGCATGATATGGAAAAAGACGGCTTTCGACCGTGCAGGTATTGCAACACGATGAAATTCCGATTCGAGCAGGAACGACCGAATCTGCAAAGGTACGCGCAGTACCGGAAGATGGAATTTAACATGGTCGATGGCCAGGTATTTATAAAAACAGAGATTGGCTGCTGGAAGCTGATTTACAGCAAGCACCGACAAAGCTTTATCCTTTATCACAGGAACGCTTCGGGCAGGCCAGTGAACTTCGAGCATCCGGAGCGGGAGCGGTATCATAAACAAATGGATCAACTGTACTCGGACACGATAACTTCCGTTTTTATATACATATACAAGCATGATCAGTTCCGCGTGGCCGAGAAAGCAGCAGACGGAAATCTCGACATCCGGCAGGTTAGCAAAAAGTATCAGCCGTCAGCAGCCCGCAGGCAGCGTCGGCAGAAAATCCGGAGACTGGACAATCTGTTCCGGGTGATTGAGAGCGGGAGTGAGGAATACCGGAGGCTGTCGTATTGTTGAGCGGAAATGCATGGAAGTATTCAAAAACATTACTGCTTTTATATAGAATATCAGTTGAACGTGTGCTATACTGATTTCTCAAAGGGCGTGAAAAATAAAGGGAGATTCCACTGTGAACAAGAGAGAACGAGCATATCAAATAATCGAACCGACAAACGGAGAAGACTGTCTCAGTACCTTGTATGATTATGGGATGATAGTGGTAATTGTCGTGAGTATGGTGCCTTTGGCGTTTAAGGAGACTACTGCTGCGTTTGAAATGATTGATAAGTTGGCCGCAGTCGTCTTCATTGCAGATTATTTATTAAGACTGGCAACCGCGGATTTGAAGCTGCAAAAAGGGAAAAAATCCTTTTTCTATTATCCGTTCACGCCAATGGCCATTATTGATCTCTTGTCAATCTTCCCCACTTTTTTACCTGTAAACAGTGGCTTGCGACTGCTCAAAATATTTCGGCTTCTACGATCATTCAGAGTATTCCGGGCTTTCAGAATGTTCCGATATTCGAAAAGCATAACGATCATTATGAACGTGATTCGCAATCAACGGGTACCGCTGCTGGCTGTATGCACACTGGCGGCAGCGTATGTTTTGCTATCAGCCCTTGTAATTTTCAATGTCGAGCCAGACACTTTTGAGACATTCTTCGAAGCGTTCTATTGGGCAATGGTAAGTTTAACGACAGTTGGATACGGAGATATTTACCCTGTGAGCGTTGCGGGACGAGTTGTTGCTATGCTGTCGTCTCTCATCGGCATAGCAGTAGTTGCACTGCCGTCAGGTATTATTACGGCGGGATATATGGACGAGCTTAGGAAGAACGACGCAGATGAGAATGGAAAAAAAGAGAACTGACTGTATAAACAGAAAAATTCACAGCATCCTGCTCTGGATATGTATGCTTGTTTTCATGTCCGGGGGTATTGTCGGGTGCGCAGCAGAAGACAGCGGCGCTTACGAATTAGAGATTGTTGCGCTGGAATCTGCTGAAACAGTATGTTTGGCTGACATTCCGGATTATTCCGGAACGCCTTATGTGGTTATCAATGAAAACATTCCGTTTTTTGATGAAGCAGATTTGACTACTACATCCTATGAATTTTACAGTGAGCTGGATTCTCTGGGAAGATGTGGTGTTGCTGTTGCCAATATAGGTCAGGATATTATGCCAACTGAAGAAAGAGGGGCGATAGGACCGATCAAGCCAACCGGATGGCATACGGTAAAATATGATGGTATAGATGGAAATTATCTGTACAACCGCTGCCATTTGATTGGATATCAGCTTTCTGGTGAGAATGCAAATGAGAAAAATTTGATCACGGGTACAAGATACCTTAATGTCGAAGGGATGCTTCCATATGAAGACATGGTAGCTGAGTATGTTCAGGAGACAGATAATCATGTCCTGTACAGAGTGACACCGATCTTTGACGGAGACAATCTTGTGGCAAGTGGTGTCCTGATGGAAGCCGTGTCGGTTGAGGATAACGGAGATGGAGTACAGTTCAACATTTATTGTTATAATGTTCAGCCGGGGATTGTGATTGATTATGCGACGGGCGACAGCTATGCGGAGAGCGAGTCGGCATCCGCTGATAGTGAAGATACGGAGATTGGAACAGATCAGTCAGGCGGCGAAGAATCCGATGAGGATTTATCCGTTGATTCGGAAGAAACCTATATTTTAAACACGAACACAAAAAAGTTTCACTATCCATCCTGTTCCAGTGTCAGCCAGATGAGCGAGAAAAACAAACAGGAATATACAGGGAGCCGGGAGGATGTGATCAGCATGGGATATGAACCGTGCAAGAACTGCAATCCATGAGGAAGTATTTTATGTGGCCTATAATACAATAAAGGATAGATCCAAAACAGGAGCAGAGTTCCAGTGGCGGACAGCCAGCGGAAGGATACGAAGGAGAAAGATTTATGAACGGTTCAGAAGCAAAAATGTTGGGATTTATGGAGGGTGCTGACAAGAGGTATGTCATTCCTGTCTATCAGCGAAAATACGATTGGAAGAATGACAACTGCCGTCAGCTTTATGATGATTTGAAGAAGATCATTCTTGATAAACGGGAGAGCCACTTCTTCGGAAGTATTGTTTCTTCAGTGGTACCCAATGGCAGTAAGATAGAATATCACATCATAGACGGGCAGCAGCGTCTTACTACAGTTTCTTTGCTGTTGCTGGCTATTTGCAACCTCGTGGCCCAGGGAAAGGTCACAGCGGCGGAGGAAAAGTTGGATGAGCAAATCCTTCAGAGATTTTTAGTCGCTCCGTGGGCAAAGGAAGACGATAGAATCAAGCTCCGCCCAGTGAAGGCGGATCGGGATGCGCTTGCAAAATTATACGGAGACCAGGAAGATTTTGACTGGTCTTCAAATCTTACCCTCAATTATCAGTTTTTCTGTGAGATGATTCTCAAGAGAGAAGTGACGGTGGATGAACTCTTTGCAGCTATTGGGAAACTTGAGATTATCAGTATTACTCTTGGAGAGGGAGACAATGCGCAGCTGATTTTTGAAAGCCTTAACTCTACCGGCCTTGCTTTGACCGAGGGAGATAAAATTCGAAATTATATTTTAATGGGGTTATCCCCGCAGGAGCAGAACACATATTACGAGAAATACTGGTCAAAGATAGAAAAATGCACGGCAAACGAGGTTAGCGGTTTTATCAGGGATTATCTGAGTGTTAAACAGCAGATCACTCCGACCGTTAGCAATGTTTACCGCTCTTTCAAAAGCTATGCTGAAGATACCAGACAGCCGATAGAGACTTTGCTGTCTGATCTTTTGAGATATGCAAGGCTTTATGAAAAATTGCTTACCTGCCGGAGTGGATTAAATTCAAAGAAACTGGATGATTGCCTGTATCGTATGATGCGGTTGGAGATTGTTGTGACCCGTCCTTTCCTTATGGAAGTTTTACGCTTAAATCAGGATGGGAAAATAACAGTGGATGATGTGCTATCGGTCTTTCTTATTACAGAGAATTACCTGTTCCGCAGAAATATATGTGAGGTACCGACAAATGGCCTGAATAAAATCTTTTTGAATCTTAACAAAGAAATCATTCGTTATGATAATACGACAGACGATTATGTGAATAAATTTATATATGCCCTCCTGTCGAAAAAGGAAAGCGGGCGTTTCCCAGATGACGCTGAATTTACAGAGGCACTCGCGACGAAGCAGGTTTATCAGATGCGTGGAAAATATAAGGCGTATCTTTTCGAGCGGTTTGAGAATTTTGGAACGGTTGAGACGAAAGATGTGTACACACACCTTGACAACAATGTCTACACAATCGAACATATTATGCCGCAGCACCTCACCCCGGCATGGACGGAGGAACTTGGGCCGAATTACGCAGAGATTCATGCCACATGGCTGCACAGACTGGCTAACTTAACATTGACCGGTTATAACCCAAACCTTAGCAATAATTCATTCATTGAAAAACGAGATGCGAAGGATGGGGGCTACAAGGTAAGTGGTCTGAAGATGAATCAGAAAATAGCTACAAAGGATGCCTGGGGATTGCCGGAATTGGAAGAACGAAATGAAGAAATGATTGAGCGCGCCAAAACAATCTGGGATTTTCCGAAAACAGATTTTGTACCAGTTAAGAAAGAATTTGATTCCTGCTCTCTTGATGATGAAAATGTTGATCTGACCAGCAGGGAGATTGTCCGCTACAGTTATCTGAATGTGGAACGGCCGGTATCGAGCTGGGCTGATATGTATGAACATATAATAAAATATCTGCATCAGAAAGACCGGTCTGTCCTGTCCGGTTTAGCTTACAGTACCGACAATAATTCAGAACTGACGAAGTATGTGAGCAGCAATGCTGAGGAATGCAGGAAAGCCCTGAAAATTGATGACAATATTTATATTGAAAAGAACAGCAGTACATCAATGAAAATGTCAATTCTTCGCCGACTGTTTCCACTTTATGATGCCGATCCTATGGATTTGGTTTTCTATCTTAAAGATGCAGAGAGCGAAAAAGGAAATGAAAACGACAGGCATGAAATCAGAAAACGTTACTGGTCTTATGCGATACCGATTATTCAGAATCAGCATTTATACCGGGGTACGTTCAGTAATGTCAATCCAACAATGTCGAATACGCTGTCGGGATTTGTAGGCATCAGCGGGTTTTATACGATAACTCCGCATATTTTAGGACTAATTTCGTAGCCTGACCATCGGAT
>JAJQBS010000057.1:0-28935 GCA_021203145.1 Lachnospiraceae bacterium
CTACGGAGTAAATTTTCCGTAGTTAGTCCCAAAAAACACGGAGTTATCGTTTAAACCAATTGTATCGGTCGGACAAGTTTGAGTTCACGGTGATTTATGGCCGCCGCCGGGTGGGAAAAACGGCGCTCATTAACCAGTTCATTCAGGATAAAAAGGCCATTTATTTTATGGGAGTAGAAAGTAATTCCCAGCAGAATCTGGAGAATTTCAGCCGGAATATCATGGAGTACAGCGTAAACGTGCAGACTGAAACTGTTTTTTCCTCTTTTCAGGCCGCGCTTAAATATGTATTCCTCTTATCCCAGAGGGAACGGCTGATTCTGGTTATTGATGAATACCCTTATGCTGCCCGTTCTTCCAAAAGCCTTGCTTCCACCTCCAGCTTTTAATTGATCAGCATAAGGATTCTTCCAGGCTGATGCTGATTCTTTGCGGTTCTTCCATGTCCTATATGGAGGACCACGTACTGGCTTATAGGGCGCCGCTCTATGGTCGGTGGACTGCCCAGATGAAGATCCTTCCCTTTGATTTTGAAGATGCCAACCGTTACTTTAAGAATTTCTCTGACGAAGAAAAAGCCCTGATCTACGGAATCGCCGGCGGCACACCGCAATATCTTCTGCAAATGAATGACCAGATGAGCATCGAAGATAACATCAAAAATACATTCCTGAATCCGACCTCTTTCCTTTTTGAGGAGCCGGAAAATCTTCTGAAACAGGAAGTGCGGGAGCCTGCGCTTTATAATGCCATTATCACGGCCATCGCAACCGGTGCGTCCCATATGGGAGAGATTTCCTCAAAGGTCGGTGAATCCACCAGCGTATGTTCGGCTTATCTGAACAATCTGATCTCGCTGGGTCTGGTGCAAAAAGAAACCCCATATGGAGAAAAGGTGTCACGGAAGTCAATTTATAGCATTAGTGACAACATGTTCCGATTCTGGTATCGCTTTATTCCGGCTAACAGTTCCATCATTGCGCGGGGTGCTGCTGATCTTGCCTGGAAACGGATAGAGCCGAACCTTTCCGATTATATGGGGAAGGTATTTGAGGAAATTTGCATGCAGTATCTCTGGAAGCTGCTCTTAAAAGGGAAATCTCCTGTGGAGTTTTGCGGTCTTGGCCGATGGTGGGGTACTGACGCATCCACTCACAGCCAGATGGAAGTGGACATCATGGGGCTGCAGGAGCCGGATACCGCCCTGTTCGGAGAATGCAAATGGGCCAATGAAAAAGTGGATCTGAGTGTCCTGGAAAAGCTGGTGTACCGCAGCCGTCTCTTCCATTACAGCCATACACATTTGTATCTGTTCGCAAAAAGCGGATTCACCGAAGCCTGCATGAATGCGGCAGACCAGGCGGGGAATATCACTCTGGTATCCTATACGGATATGCTGCGCTTCTTTTTATAATGTGACCAGAAGGAATTTGCGGCGCCTGCGCCAGGAAATTCCGATGGTCAACGAGCAACGTTGTTGCGAGTATGGAAGTGTCTCGTCTGTGGGTGTCTGAAGATAATTACAGCGTCCTCAGTTTCTCATCGATCTCTTTCTGCCGTTTGGGCGGTACCGCGACAAATGGGTTGTCCAGGATATCGTGCAGACTCTGGACTTCATCTGCAAACGGGAATTTCACTCTTCCCCCGAACACGTCTTCCGTCACGATCTCCCTGGCTCTGTCATCCTGCATCAGATCCGCAAACAGGCTGTCGATATCATATCTCTGCCTGATCTGTTCTTCCGGCTCATACTCAAATTCCCATGTGCCGGCCGTGAGCAGCTCAGTTCTTTCTGAATAAGGAAGGATCAGCTCCGCTTCCGCGTCAAATGGTACCTCTGCCCGGACATAAAGCTTTCTTCCTTCATCCCGGATTTCCCATTCCGATACATATTTGCCCGCTGCGGTATTCAGCTCTGCCCTCGCGGAGCGCAGCTGATAGTCCGGCTTTGGCGCGATTTTTGCGCGTTTAAATCCCGGCGCCTCCTCGACCGGCTGCAGTCCCGCCATATCGCGGAACATCCACTCGGTAATCGAGCCATAGGAGTAATGGTTCAGGGAATTCATCGTGGTCCCACTGATGCTGCCATCCGGCAGTACAGAATTCCATCTCTCCCAGATTGTCGTAGCGCCCATCAGCACCTCATAGAGCCATCCCGGGTATCCCTTCTCCATCAGCAGATGATAGGCGATGGAATTCATCCCATTTTCCGAAAGCACTCTGCACAGATAGGGCGTCCCCACAAATCCGGTCTCCAGATGGTACCCGTTGCGTATCAGTTTTTTCTTCAGCCCAAGGCAGACCGTTTCCCGGTACCTTTCCGGTACCAGCCCCATGTAAAGCACCACCACATAAGCTGTCATCGTATCGACCGCCAGCCGGCCGGCCGGTGTAAAATACTCTTCGACAAACGCGTCACGGATTTTATCTGCCAGTTCACTGTACTGCCTGGCCTCTTTCGCATATCCAAGTATTCCGGCCGTTTTCGCGACGATTCCCGTGGAGTAAAAATAATACGCGGACGCAATCAGATCCGGATCGGTCGCTCCATATACGCCGCCCTCGATCTTCCCATCCAGCGCCAGCCAGTCTCCAAAATGGGATCCCCGCTTCCAGAGTCCTTTTCCTCCCTCGCGGTCGTCCTGGCATTTCATGTAATCCACCCAGGCTTTCATGCCCGGATACTGCTGCTTCAGAATTCCGGGATCCCCGGAATGCAGATAAACATTCCACGGAATCACCGTAGCCGCCTCTCCCCAGGCAGTGGAGCCATCCCCCTTATAGTTTGACTGGGGAGCCACATAAGGCACACTGCCTCCCAGCTTCTGCTGTTCTGTCCAGACATCCTTTCCATATTTCCAGTAAAAAGCATACGCATCCGTGAGGAAGCAGGCCGTACCGCTGAAAATCTGCGCGTCCCCCGTCCAGCCCATCCGCTCATCGCGCTGCGGGCAGTCTGTCGGTATGTCAATAAAATTGCCCTTCTGGCCCCATTTTGTGTTTTGAACCAGCTGATTTACCAGCGGATCGGATGTTTCCAGTTTCCCAATCTCCTCCATCTCGGAATAGATCACCAGCCCCTGAAAATCTTCCTTATTTATCTCTCCAACCCAGCCGCTGATTTTCACATAGCGGAATCCATAGAAGGTAAAATGCTGCCGCACCGCACAGACCGTGCCGTCAGAGGTGTAGACAAACTCCGCCTTTGCGCTCCGCAGATTGTCGCGGTAAAAATTGCCATTCTGCAAAATTTCCCCAAACTGGAACGTAATCTGGGTTCCTTTTGGCTGGCTGCACTGAAATCCGAGCCACCCGACCATATTCTGGCCCATATCCAGCACCGTTTCTCCGGCGGGAGTCTGAATAACTTCGATCGGCGTCAGTCTCTCATGAATCAGGATCCGCGGACTCAGTCTCGGACAGAGCAGATTCCTGGAAATGTCAACCGTTTCCACATCAAAACGCTCCTCGGTGTCCGAGAGCATATCCTGCACTTCCCCACAGTAGATGCCGCTGCTGACAATAGTACTTCTTCTGGCCTTCCAGCCCGTGTCCGTCACAATCGTTTCACGGGAGCCGTCCTCATAATCCAGCACCAGTTCTCCGATACAGGCCAGCCAGTTTCCATAATTCTCGTATTTTACCGTCAGCCCATAATTGCCTTTATACCATCCGTCGCCCAGAAGAATCTCAATGCGGCAGTGCCCCTGCGCCACAGAAAGCTCAAAGGTCTGATACTGGATCCAGGTACTATAGTCGTTGAAGCCAGGCAGCAGGCATTCCTCTCCCTGTTTTTCTCCGTTCAGGTACAATTCATACAGCCCCAGTCCTGTCATGTACATACGCGCCCGTTTTACCGGCCTGTCGATCTCCAGTTCCCGGTAAACGACCGCCTGGATGCTCTTATCTGCCCGCGGCGAGATCCATTCTGCCGTCCATTCTCCGGCCTTTCCCGTCTCAAACCAGGCCGGTTCACTTTTTGCATACTCTCCATTATCCGCCCATACTTCAACCTGCCAGAAATAGCGGGTTGCCATCTCAGGGACAAACGGCAAATTAAAAGCCAGGCTGGAAATATCCGCCCGTCTTCCGCTGTCGTAGATGGACGTGGAAAAAGCTTCATCCAGAGCGACTGTGATCCGGGCGCTTTCCTGCTTTTTCGCATTTGTGTCTGTCACTGTCCAGGACAGGGATGGCTGATTCAGCTCAAACCCCATCGGATTCGTGAGACGGTTTACCTTCATTCTCTCAATCTTCATAATTACACGCTGTCCTTTCTCTGCAGCGGCAAAATAATCACGCGCGGACTTTCACCTGCCACAAAGTAATCCCGCACTACCCTTCGTCTGCCACTGCCATAAAATAATCAAAATCCGCTTTCATCTTTTTCCCGGTCATATCATGGCAGTACAGGCCGAACTGAGCGCCGGTAAAACCAGGTGCATATTCATCAGTCAGAATATCGGTATCCAGCTTCACGCCGACATCCGTCCACCTTTCTCCGTCCATGGAATACAGGCACAGCGCCGTGTCGTCCTCCGCTTCAATCCGCAGCCAGATCCGGCTGCCTTCCGGAAGTGGAAGCAGCGGCATCTCGTCCGTAACCTTCATCTGGTCACTTTTGACCAGGGTCAGAAAGGGCCGTCCCTCGTCGTCCGCTGTTTTTCCGAAAAGGTAAAAATTCTCCGTATTATAGACATAGCAAAGACCCGCAATCTGCTCCGGGCAGTCCGGCGAACACTCCATACAAATCTGTACAGCTTCCTTCTTTGCACTCTGGGGCACAGTCACAGCGCTCACATGATGACAGGAATTCAGGGATTCCTGCCCGTAAAGCCGCAGCCAGCCCGGGCGCTCAGTCAGTGACAGGCAGGAGCCTGGCGGTACTCTCGGCACGAAATAGCGCACATGCAGGTGATCTGACTCGAAATCATCCCTAAAGAGCCTCTGCTTCCCGGGACAATCCATCCCGTCATCACGCCCAGTCTCCCTGTCCGGGCAGATGCCTTCCTCCTGTACGGTCGTCCCGGCCTGGCAGATGTCTTTCTCCTGTCCGCTTGTCCCATTCGGGCAGATCTCCTCCTCCGGCAAAAATTCAAAGAGCTCCAGTCTGCCCGGACTTTCTGTCTCATTCTGCGCAAATCTCCCGCCGCACGAAAGGCGCAGCCAGCCCTCCTCATTCCAGAAAACCTTCTGGATTGCGGTTTCCCGGCCCAATATACATTTCCTTTGGGAATTTCGTGGTCTGGCGCACAGATGCACCAGATACCATTCCCCGTACTGTGTCTCTACCAGATCTCCATGTCCGCATTTCTGCAAAAGCTCCGGATGTTCCCTGTCAGAGGTAAGTACAGGGTTCTCCGGGTCCACCTCATAAGGCCTCCACAGGGAACGGGAACGCGCCATGGTAACACAGTGTTCATAGGAAGTCCCGCCTTCCGCCACAAGGCAATAATAATAAGCACCAATATGGTAAATATGCGGGCCCTCTGTATAGCCCAGGCTGGTCCCTGGAAAGACATTTTTTACATCACCGATCAGCCTGCCGGCTGCCGGGTCATACTCCTGTACCAGGATTCCCGGAATCCATTGCGCATATTCACCAGATACGTCCGCCCGTCCGTATCGTGAAACAGGGATGGGTCAAATCCGGTACTATTCAGGTAAACCGGATCAGACCAGGGACCGCAGATGTCCCTGGCCCACACCAGGTAATTATGGTTATTGTAATAACGTCCTTTTTGCGTCTTTACATCGGTATATACCAGATAAAAACGTTTCCCGTCATAGCTGATATCCGGCGCCCAGATGCCGCAGGCCGGCGGGTTTCCCAGCATATTCAGCTGGGATGTCCGGTTCAGAGGGGACGGAAGCTGCTCCCAGTGTTCCAGGTCCCTGGAATGCCAGAGCCGCACGCCCGGCCACCATTCAAACGTGGAGTTTGCCAGATAATAGTCATCTCCTACCCGGATAATGCTCGGATCCGGGCAGAAGCCCTTCAGGATTGGATTTTTGATCATGAAAATCTCTCCCTTTTTCAGAATTTATAGTAAACGACGTTAGTCGTTTCACCAATTTGATCCTTTCCGCGGGGTGCCCCCTGTTTCCAGTTCCCGCACCATAGACAAAGCCAGAATATTCCAGTTGATAAACCCACCGTTCATAATCGGCGAGCCGTCAAATGGGTTGTAATACTCATGGAGACAGCCGCTTTTCTCCAGATCCATGCCCAACAGGCGCAGCGTGCGCGCACACATTTCCTCTGCCTCATCTGTATATCCGTAATTCAGAAAGCCACGAAATACCACATAATTTGCCACAATCCAGATCGGTCCCAGCCAGTTGGAAGGATTGTTCGTCACTGACAGATCAAACATTTTCTCATCCTTGGCCAATGTCACGATTCCAAACGGGCTGGAGAAGGTGGACTCATCCTTCCAGTGGCGAACCAGGCTTGCCGCCTGTTCCGGATCGCAGAACCCTGCCCACATAGGGATAAAGCCGGACCAGGTACGGATCTTGATCGGCAGCGTCTTCCAGAATACGCCAAGCCCCTGGTGAAACCAGTCATATTTCCGCGTTTTGATATCCACATCTACAGAATAGAAAAACTGATCGCGGCGATCCCAGCACTCCGCCTGGATTGCCGTGACCAGATTACCGGCTTTTGTTTCATAGTCATCCGCCCGTTCCGCCCGCCCGAACTGTCTCAGAATTTTTGCCATACACTGCAGCTCCCGAACCATAAAGCTGTTCAGATAAATATTCGCGGTAGAAAACTTTGGCCGCCCAAAGGAAGCCGGATCGTTGTCCATCCCAATCATAATATCATCACACCAGACATAAAGTCCACAGTTTTCGAAATAATAATTGCGGCCGTAACACGAAAAATACTTTTCGAGCTGCTCCAGATGGGCCCGGATCCATTCATAATCGCCCATGTAATCTGAAATGATGCAAATCTGCCCGCACAGAAAGGGTTTGTGCATATTCATCAGGACGCCTTCCTTATGCCTCATATTCAGATAGGGCTCCGGCCATTTCGCCACCTCAATCATCATGGGAATATATCCGTCCGGCAGCTGGTGATCCAGAAAATTCCATACGTTTCCCTGCGCGTGCTCCAGTATTTTCTCCTGCATTTCTTTGGGAAACGCATCCATCACGCCAAGCAGGCCATACACGGACCAGTATGTATCCCAGTCCCACACATTCCCATCATAGACAGACCCCGGGTCAATGTATGGATAGTGGATAAAGCTCCGCGGCTCCTTCAGCAGCGTCCCGACATGATCAATGATGTATTCTTTCAGCTTTTGCGCGTATATTCTGTCTCGATCTTCCATAAGTCATCCTTTCAAACATGTCGTATTGCTTCATCGTGCTCATATTTCTGACCTCCTTAGTTCTTCAAGGTTTTAGCTACAAATGTTATTCTATCTTATACCGGGAAGAACTTTATTCCAATAAAAAATAAAGTGTCGTTAACTTTATTTTTTACTTAATTCTTTCATTCCCTGCCATAATAATATAGGAAAGTAAGCTGCACAAAGACAAATAAATACCAGCAACATATGCTGGCAGCTTAATGGTTTATGAATTTCGGATAAGGCTTAGAATATAGATATTTTCGTCCTGAAAGAAATCGGATAAGCCCAAAAAGAAACTGCGGCAAGGACTGCCTTCAGGCAGCAGATTACCGCAGAATCAGATTTTAGAGCTGATTATTTGCCATGGTAATGAGAGCCACATTGCCATATTTCCAGCTGGTCACCAGTAATTCTGAATACTATACGGTTTTTCTCATCTGCAGATCCTTAATCCTCTGGATCATATTCTTCCCTCTCGCACACCACCTTGCATTTTTTCTTAAAACAGGCAATCCCATACTTATAAATGGTACGGTAGCCTTTCCGTTTTAGTTCGCGCGTGTAATCCATCCGCTCGATCTGGGCCATCGCATCCTCACATCCGGCAGTAAGCCGCGCGTTGTCCGCATACTTAAACTCAATGATCATGCCGATGTCTTCCTTTTCGATCTCGACCTTTACATCGCAATAGCCGTCACCACTGTCTGCATTTGTTTTTGCCCTCCAACCGTCAATATTGGCAAGAATCCCAATCATCAGTCCGTGATAAAGGATTTCCTTTTTATCCTTTTGGGTACTTGAATCACGAACCGTGATCGAATCATAAAGGTAGGATGTCAGTAATTTCTGTGTCTTCGCCGCATCGCCGTTTTTCAGTGCCTCACAAAATGCCTCAAACCGCTGGCTGTTCTTTCTGACCATATTGTTAAAATACGCAGTGATCTGCCTGGTGAAAATCCTGCGGATCTCCTTATTCGGAATCACAAGCTGGCAGACGCCATCTTCATCTACCTCTCCGCACCGGGTTAAATATCCTGTTGCAAACAATACGCTCCACAGGTTGTCAATTGTGTCATAAAGCTGATTATAGGTCAGATCCTCGTAGATTTCTTTTTCAATTGTCTCTCCGGCCACCAGTGCTTCGATTTCGCTCTTCGTCTGCTCGTTACCTGCCTTTTCAATTAAGCGGCACACGGCATCGTTTCCGCTCGTGTTTGACCAGTAATCCCGCGGCATTACACGGGAATTCATTCTCAGCTCCGCGCAGTAGCTGATTACATCCCAGGGGCAATATACATTTTCTTCACCAAAGCGATATCCGTCATACCATTCCTTTACCATTTCATATTTATCAGTAAAGTCATAGTATTCCAGCATTTCCCTTACTTCCGCATCTGTAAAGCCAAAATATTCATCAAACCCTGCCGTGGAAATTGAAAAAACCTGCGGATTATTCAGACCCGTAAAAATGCTCTCTTTTGCTACACGCAGACATCCAGTGAGTACAGCAAAGTATAAGCTGTCGTTTGATTTTAACACCTGGTGAAACATACTGCGGATTAATTCC
The DNA here is from genome assembly GCA_021203145.1 of Lachnospiraceae bacterium. GTDB lineage: Bacteria > Bacillota > Clostridia > Lachnospirales > Lachnospiraceae > Choladousia. The sequence goes on from JAJQBS010000057.1 coordinate 8,938, forward strand.
ACCATCTGTGCATAATACTTCCGCTCATTCGCCTTCGCCAATGGGACGTCATATTCATCAATCAGAACCATCACCTTTTTCCCATAATGTTTGCACAGAAGGTCGGACAATACACTCAGGCTCCCTATTAAAATATCCTCTGGTATATTAAAATAATCAGGATGCTCCGGATCTGCAAGTACAAGCTTCCTGTACATTACCTTTTCTTCATCAGCAAGCCGGTCACTGTCCAGGAGGAACTGGAACCGCAGTGCTTCCTGGCCGATCACCCTTCTCATCTGGGACAGAGCAGCCTCATAGTTCCATCCGTCCACGCTTTTCAGACTGATGGAAATAACCGGAAACTGTCCCATATACTTTTCGCAGAGCTGCGTTTCCCGGGAAATCTCAAGTCCCTCAAACAAAGACGAATCGCATCCGATTTCAAAAAATGTTTTGAGCATACTCATATTTAGAGATTTTCCAAAACGCCGTGGGCGCGTAAACAGGTTCACCTTGCCCCACGCATATAGCAAGTCCCTGATCATTGCGGTCTTATCAACATAGTAAAAATCTTCTGTACGGATCTCTGAAAAATTTTCAATTCCAATGGGGAGCTTTTTCTTCATAACATGATCTATCATAAGTAAACATACGCTCCTTCCTCATCCATTTCTATAAATCTATCAGGTTTAAAATGGAATACTTTGCATATCTCTACTGTTATTATACATAAATCTGAGGGTAAATCAACAAGCAGAATTAAAAACTCCGCCATTCATTCCCCTGGCTTTAAAAAATATGTGTATTTTTTAATTTTTTCTGCAGCATGGTCATAATCATACAGGTAAACCAGAACTGCCTTCCCTTGAATTTGACTCTCGCCAGCGCATAGGCTACCATGGATGAGCTGATCACTGTTCCCAGGGTAGATAACGTCGACACACAATGTTTTGTCCTTAAATTCATCCTGGCACCTCCTTAATCCTCTGACTCATAGAACACCCACTGATTGGAGGTCTTGAAAATAATACCGGTGATCGCCACCATGATCAGCAGGATAATCCCGCTTGCGTCCATAATAATCACTCTTTTGCAGACTCAGCCCTTCTTTACCGCCATGATCGCGATTCCTTCCTTCCCGGGAAGACGCAGCTCTACCGTGCCATTCACACCGGAAAGCACCTTCGTGCGGGTCATCTCCCAGACGTCAATCACTTCCACATCATAGCTGCCCTCTTCGGGAAGCTCCAGCTTTCCAATCGAAGTACAGTTCCGGCAGTAATATTTCAGATACGCGTCTGTCCCGCAGCAGGCCGCCATCTCCCGTCTGGAATTGACGAAATCCTTCGCCTGCTCCCAGGAAAGGCTCCACATCAGTCTTTCAAATCCTTCGAGCCCCTCCTCCCCGGACCGGATGGCCTTTACTCTCTCAAATTCTTCCCTTGTCATACCGCCCCCGATAAAGGTGAGCGGTCCCGGAAGCTCCTCCAGAATGCTGCGCAGGAAGCCGATTCGCGCCGGGCTTTCGCCTGCCAGCGTCCCTCCCTTGCTCCACCACAGAGTTTCCGTCTCATTCAGGAAGGTCTCCCCATGCGTACAATATCCGCCCTGCATGCACACAATCCAGAAACGGTTCACCAGCTCAAATCCGCTGATATTGCCCCATCTGCGCGGAATATTTCCCTCATAGCGGCACTCATCCACCATCAGCGGTTTCTGAAAACGATCAATATCCCGGCTCAGATAATCCAGTTCTGAGGTCTGGTGGCAGATATGGGTCGTCGCCTCATCTGAGAAATCCCAGGGGATCACCATCTGATGATTGCTCAGCAGATGCCCGTATATATCATTTTCATGGAGGAAACGGGAAAACGCATACCAGTCCTCCATCTGATAATCCATCAGGTCATACTCATTCGCCAGGCTCCACCAGATATTCGGATATGCGGAAAGCCTTCTTACGACATAATCCAGATAGGTGAGTGCCTCCTTGCGGGTAAGCTTTGAGAATCCCCAGCAGTCATAGGGGTGGAAAAGGATCAGGTCGCACTGAATTCCCATTTCATCCAGCCGCGCAATATGGGACTCCAGCCGATCCCAGAAGGGATAGCAGGGCCGGCACACATCCCATTTCCCGTCCGTCTTTTCAAAGGCAAAATATTCCGGATCATTGTGATTGTAGTCATAGTGCTTGGGAAATACGCAGATGCGAATTTTATTAAACGGCGCAGCTGCAAGCGTCTCAAAGGTCTGCTCCACCAGCGCATCCTCCTGATGCGAAAACGCGTACACCGTTGTTCCAAACGGATAGAACCAGGTGCCATCCGCGCAGCGAAAATGCGTACCTTCCGCGCGCACCAGCCCGTGTCTGCCGCTGTCGGCCGCCTCACAGACCGCCTCTCCCACCATTTCCACAGCGCCGTCTAAACACGCAGTGTTTCTTTCATTAGCGGCGCATCCTGCCACCTCTTCTGTTACCTTCCAGGTATACCGTCCCGGTTTTTCCGGCAAAAAGCGAACTACATATTCGCCATTTCCCGCATAAAACCCCTTTACCTCTTTGTGTACCTGTTGCTCCGGGCAGGAAAAGACTGCGTGAATCTTCACTGACGTCTCCAGTCCTTCCAGATCAAGTCCATTCCATCGTAATTCAAACAGTTCGTATTGTCTCATCGTACTCATATTTCTGACCTCCTTAGTCCTTCACGGTTACAGCTACAAATGTAGTTCTATCTTATACCGGGAAGAACTTTATTCCAACAAAAAATAAAGTGCTGTTAGCTTTATTTTTCGCTTTATTCTTTCATTTCCCGCCGTGATCTGCCATAATAATATAGGAAAACCACTGGATATGCAGATAAAACTATGGTAAAGTAAACGGGGACTGAAGCACAGATGCTCTGTCAACGCAAAAAAGCTCGAAATACAAATGAAATAAAGAAACGAAATATGGAGGAGAAGCCATGAGGAAAGCGTCAGAAAACATTTTCAGAATTCAATACGCGGGATATACGGTACTCTTTCTGTTATGCTTATTATCCTGCACTCTTTTTTCTGCTTCCCGTGCCCGGGCATCCGAGGCGAGTGACATCGTCTCCGGGCCGGACTGCGATCTGAATTCTTCCTCGGCCGTCATCGCGGTGGAGGTCGGTACCACTACAGAAGAGGCTTCCCGCGCGGCTTATCCGGACGCGACTTATATCTACGTAAACAGCGCTTCCGATGGCCTGCTCGCTGTCACTTCCGGGAAGGCGAGCGCTTACGCGATGAGTAAAAGCACTTACGAAAGCGTAATCGAAGCGGAGGCGGAGGGAATCACACTGCATTCGGATGGCATTGTGGGGGAGCCTGGCGAGGCGGCAGTCGGCATCAGCCCCGTAACGGAGCTGGAGAACGCGCAGGAGCTGATCAATGCTTTTATCGCGGAAATACAGGATGACGGGACGCTGGCGGAAATGGACGCCCGCTAGACGACTGACCACGATTATACAATGCCTGAGATCGCGGAAGCGGAAAATCCGGATTTTACCATCACCATCGGCACGACCGGCCTGGCAGAGCCCTATTCCTTTTATGAAGGGGAGACCCTGACCGGTTTCGATATTGAACTGATGCAGCGTTTTGCCCTCTGGGCGAACGCAGAGCTCGTCATCGAAGTATATGACTGGGGCGGCATCATATCGGCCTGCGCCTCCGGCAAGGTGGATTATATCATGTCCAACCTCTTTATCACCGAAGAGCGAAGCGAGGCGATTGATTTTTCCGTTCCTTACAGAACGATTGAGACCGTTATGGTTGTAGCGGACACAGCCGCAACGGCCGCGGCAGGCAGCGGAAGCTTCCTTGAGGATCTTTCTTCAAGCTTTGAAAAAACCTTTATCCGTGAGAACCGATGGAAGCTGATTCTGAACGGATTGTTGGTGACACTGGAGATCGCGTTTCTCTCCGGGTTTTTCGGCACGATACTTGGATTTGGTCTGTGTCTGCTGATCCGGAGCCGGCGAAAGCTCATTTCCGTTCCTGCCAACGCATTTTGCAGGCTGATGAAGGGGATTCCCAGCCTGGTTGTTCTGATGTTTATTTATTTTGTCGTATTCGCTTCCTCCTCACTAGGCGCGATCCCGATCGCAATTCTCTCCTTCTCCCTGATTTTCGCGGTCGCCGTGTCGCGGATCCTGAATACCGGCATAAGCTCTGTGAGCCAGGGACAGCAGGAGGCGTCGGCAGCGCTTGGTTTCCGGAAAACCGGAACATTTTTACATGTCGTATTCCCACAGGCCATCCTCCATGTCCTGCCGCTGTATAAAGAAGAGTTTGTCGCGATGCTCCAGCTCACATCCATCGTCGGCTACATCTCCATACAGGATCTGACAAAGGCGGGCGACATCATCCGCAGCCGCACTTATGAAGCATTTTTCCCGCTGATTGCGACAGCGGTGATTTATTTCCTGATCTCAGCGGCAATCACGTTCGCGGTCGGGCGGATCGAGCTGGGCCTTGACCCGCATCGCAGACCCCGGCGGCTGCCGAAGGGCGTAAAAGAAAGCAAAAGTCCGGCGCGACAGGCCGGCTGGAAAGCCGCGCCGGCAGCAGCCGCACAGACGCAGGCCGCAGATGCAGGCCAAACGCAGGAAGAATTGATCCGCATCGAGCATCTGAAAAAAGTATACCCGAACGCGACGCCTCTTAAGGACGTCAATACTTCCGTCAGACGCGGCGAGGTCATCACGATCATCGGTCCGTCCGGCACGGGCAAATCGACGCTCCTGCGCTGTCTGAACCGTCTGGAAACTCCCACAGAGGGCAGTATCACCGTGTTTGGGAAAAACATCTGTGAAAACCACACTGATCTCACCGCGATTCGCCGTCAGATGGGCATGGTATTCCAGTCGTTCAACCTGTTTGAGCATCTGACGATCGTAGAAAACATCATGCTGGCGCCGACGCTTTTGAACCGCCAGCCGAAGCAGGAAGCATATGAAAATGCCATCCGGCTCCTGAAAACGGTCGGTCTCGCGGAAAAAGCGCTCAACTATCCGGACGAGCTTTCCGGCGGACAGAAACAGCGTGTTGCAATCGCACGCACTCTCGCAATGAACCCGCAAATCATTCTCTTTGACGAGCCGACCAGCGCGCTGGATCCGACCATGGTGGGAGAGGTGCAGAATGTGATCCGACAGCTGGCCGCGGAAGGCATGACCATGCTGATTGTCACACATGAGATGAAGTTTGCCCGAGACGTGTCCACACGCATTTTCTATATGGATCAGGGCGTCATCTATGAGGACGGTACGCCGGAAGAGCTATTTGAGCATCCGAAAAAGGACCGCACCCGCGCATTTGTAAAACGCCTGAAGGTTCTGTCCTTTACCATCTCAGGACCGGATTACGATTTTGTAGCGATGGAGGAGGCTTTGCAGCAATTCGGCGAAAAGCACCGGCTCCCCCTCCGCCGGCAGGACGCGCTTTGTTACGCATTCGAGGAAATCTGCGCGACAAATATCATTCCAAATCAGGCTCAGGAATATCTTGTCCAGGTATCTACCGAATATTCGGAGGATACTGACACGCTGGAAATGCGCTTTGAGTGGGGCGGCCGCCGTTACAACCCGATGGAAGAGGGCGAAACCATTTCCATTTTACTGGTAAAGGCATTCCTGAAGGATGCCGTCTATACTTATGAAAACGAAGAGAACCGCCTGGTGGTGACTCTTTGAGACTGCCATTGTAACCGGTACACCGGTTGTACACCGGATTGCCGCAAAATTCATCCCCGGCGTACTCATGGTAGAAATCCGGGCGGTTCTGCGCAGGTGCCAAATCCGCCCGCAGATTTATTTACCGGAGATGCCGATACACGAATGAATGACTGACGAATGACTGTTCCTGGATCAGCCTCCATTTCAGGATTCCCGCAGAATCCGGAGCAGCAGATCCGAAAGTCCTACATTGTAACCGGAATCGCTGTAGATACAGGTAAGCTGCGCCCCCCGGGCGGCGTCTTCGCCCATCCGGCCATTTTCCGCTGAGTCTGCCCGCAAAACCACAGTCAGCGGCAGATTCCCGGCCTCCACTCTGACGGCTCTGGCAAGACGCCGCAGGTCGTCTTTGGACTCTCCAAAGACCGGGCAAAGGCAGGACAGAGCCTCCATCGTCCTTTTCAGCGTCGGATCTGCGAGATCCTCCGGGCAGTCCAGTACCACATACAGCGGGCAGTCCAGCGCGGCAAAGGCATCCCTTCTGTCATACATCTCATTCAGGATATGCTCTGTCGGCTCTCTGCTGACTTCCAGCCACAAAAACAGAGCTTTCGCCGAGACCTTGTCCTCCGCTCCTGATGCTTCTGGGACAGCGGTTTCTTTCTTTGCTGCTGCTTCTTCATCGCCAGCTCCTGGGGCAGCCGGTTTCTCTGCCAGGCCTGCCCTTGCTGTCGTTACCAGGTCTGAAAGGAGCCTTTGCTCTCCCTTCTGGGTCTGGAAGGCCATCTCTTCTACCGGCCTGTTCACCAGGATCTCGGACAGGGAAGGCGTGCGCAAAGACAGCACAAGCGTGCGCTCTTCCCCCGCATTCATGGAAAAGGTGATCTGTCGGGCGATCTGGTTGCCGTTCGGCAGGCGGTTGGTCGTCAGGACACGGTAAATTCCCGGTTTCCCCTCTATTACGAGCTCATTTTTTTCTTCATCAATCGGAGTCCCCCACAGAAACAGTCTGCAGAAATCGCCGGATTCCCCGCATTGGCGCCTGGCATCTTCCGTGCGTCTATCCGGCAGGCTGTTATTGTCTGAAGGGTTGTTATCATCTGACAGATTGTTACCATCCGGCAGATTGTTATTATCCGGCAGATTGTTATTATCCGGCAGATTGTTATCATCCGACAGGGATGTTTCGATATACCTCTCCACTGAATAATGCTCCCAGTTTGCCAGGCGCAGCGTATCGTCCCCGATCAGACGCAGCGTACAGGAGGACACGGCGTTTCGTAAATCCGCAGCCGTATCTATATTAGCCGCAGCATGCTCTCCTGCAGATGCAGCATTTTCATTCGCGCTATGCTCCCCCGCTGCTGCCGCGTTGTCATTCGCACCATGCTCCCCCGCAGCTGCCGCATTGTCATTCGCACCATACTCTCCCGCAGCTGCCGCAGCACACTCTTCGGCATTCACGAACGCGCCGTTCCAATAATACTGCAGACTATGATCCATCATGGACAGCCGTGCCGGTATCCCCATCGTGCGGTAGAGTGTCACACAAAAGATATCAATGGAAAGCTCGCTCGCAATCCCACCGCGCAGGCATCCTGCGGGGGAGGTCACAAGCCTCTCATACTCCTCCTCCGGCAGCGGCTTCAGAAGCGAACGCACAAATGGGACAACTCGCCACGGCTCCTTTGTAAAGAGCGCCTTTTCCTTTTGGAAGACCTCCTCCAGCATTCTTCTGCAGGGCCGCAGCATTTCATTTTCCACGCGCGGGTTCATCACATAACGGAAGAAAATATTTTCTGCCTCATCCTGAACTGTTTTCATCACAGGCGCTGCGTAAGGAAGCGCATTGCCGCAGCAGTCAATCAGGACTTCCGCCGTGGCGTCGCGGTAATCCTTGTCGCGGAGCGATTTCAGGAAAAGAAGCTTCCAGTGCTCCGAGGCGCTGCCGCTCCCCCACTCCTCCGGGACCAGGCCAGACGCATCCCATTCCAGAAACCGGATCAGCTCACCAAGGTTCCCCTTTGCTTTATGTAAAATGACTTCCAGCTCCTTTGCGTCTTCCTCCGAAAAACGCGCCAGCGCCCGCCGGGCTTCCCGCTCCTGCCAGGTGGCATTCATCCGCGCTTCCCGCCCTGCCGCCGCTTCGGCCAGGCGCGCAGCGCTCCTTGTCTTCTGTTCCTCTGTCAGAGTCTGATCATGCAAAAAGCCGAGCGCGGGCGCGTGAAAATCAACGTCGTGCCAGGTGTCGTCACACACAGGTGCTTCCCGCAGAGAAACAACATATACGCCATGATTGCCTCCCGCAAGGCTGATCAGGCGCTCGCCAAAATACCTGTCTTTGGCCGCCGTCACATACAGATCGCCGTACCCCGTTGTCAGGTGAACCGTCCCGGCCTGCCCGGATCTGATTGCCTCGCCTGCACTTTCAAGCTCCGCCACAAGGCCAAATCCTCCATGGTTCAGCACATGGAACCTCACATGCGCCCCCGGCACGGGATGTCCGGCCGCATCCTCAATTCTCACCGTGAGCTCTGTCGTGTTCGCGTAGCGCGGCAGATGGTTCAGCACACGCGCCATCCCCTTTCTCCCCACGACCGGGTCAAGCGGCTCGTCATAGCCAAACCAGCGGGAATGAAGCAGCATCGCGCGGGAGGCCGGTCCCGTAAACCAGCCAAAATTCAGGCGTTCCTCCGGCTCGCAGGCTCCGAGAAAATACCATTGGTTCTCACACCAGACCTCCACCCAGGCATGATTATCATCACAGTGCGACCAAAGCGGCGCGTACACCTGCCTGGCCGGGATGCCGATGCTGCGCATCACGCTCACCCCGAAGGTCGATTCTTCTCCGCAGCGCCCATCGCCGGTGCGGTACATGGTCAGCGGATTCTCTGTGCGGCCGTCCGACGCGCGATAGGTCGCCTGCGCGGCACACCAGTAATTCGCCTCCACAGCCGCGTCAGCCATGCTCCTGCCGGAAATCGTCTCCCGCAGCCGGTCATAGAAAAATCCGCGGTTGTCTACAATATCTTCATTATTAATCCTGTGATGCAGTACATAATTCGCAAACAGCCGTTCCGGCACCTTACCGGCGTACGGCCCATGAAAATAAAGCCACGCGCCATGACGCGCAAACGCATAAAACAATGAAGCCGGATAGTCCAGCGCGTCGCTGACCGGCATCGCGCTGTACAAAAACCGCAGCGCCTCCGCCTCATCTGCCGACCCGCGCCGCATCACACCGCAGATCTCCTCCTTCTTACTGTCCGGAAGGAGACGCATCTGCCGGTCAAACCCTTCCTGTATTTCCTCTGAATATTCTTTTGAAAACATAGTCTCTGTCACTCCTGTACGCCAATGATTGTCCTGACCGGATGCAGCCGGAATACACCTCCTTCGCAGCACCGTCCATTAACATATCACAGGTTCCACCTCTTATCAAGGAAAAATAACAGAGATTCTATTTAGAAATCATTATGGTGTTGTGTCCCCCTGTAGTTTTTTTATCTCCTCCACCATCACCCCGGCGCAGCGTTTCGCGCTAGCATAATTCAGATGAATATACGGCACCTGGCTGTTTTTACAGGCGTCACAGACTGTCCAGTATCCGCTGTGATCCGTCTTATTGATCTGCAGAAATACAATATCTGCATTCCGAATCGGGTTGACGTCGATGTGTGCGGAGATCTCCACCACCCGCACATCCGGCAGCAGCTTCAGCAGTTCACGGTGGAACACATCAAACCCGCCATACAGAACCACCCTGAGCTTTGTGCGGTAAGGATACTGCACGGTTTCCGCAGCCGCTTTCCCGGCAGCTTCCTCTTCTTCTCCCCCATCTCCGTTTTTCTCCCTGCCCTTTTCGTTCTCCGCAAGCCGGTTCCTCAGGCGATCAATTTCACGCTGGAGCATGCTGATCTCATGACGGCAGACCTGGTTCTCCTTCTGTGCCTGTCTCAGCGCATGCTCTGCCTCCTGGCGCGCTGCGATTTCTTTTTCGAGTCTGGCATCCAGGGTCTTCTCCGAAGGCTCTTCCACTTTCGTTTCTCCCGGCTTCGGGTATTCGGACGCAAACGGATCATCCTCTTCACACAGCAGATTCACCTGAACCAGCGTCGCAATGATGACGGCATAGTCTCTCGCCTTCCGGTCAGAGCAGCCGTTCTCTTTGAATTTTTTTATCAGGCTTTTTCGAATATAAAGCGGCGCTTCAAACGGCCGGCCTGCGAACCGGGAAATCACAGCCGTTACAGGCACTGTGTAGTGAAGTGCTTCCTCTTTTGCATTCAATGGGAGGGAAATACAATCCCCTTCCCTGATCACGGGGAGCGCCAGCTTGCCATTGCACTCGGTAAACGCGTAGTCCCAGTCTCCCTCATCGTCCAGTCCTGTATCAAAACCGCAGGGAAGCGGCATCTCGCTCATTGACATCAGGTCTTCCATGACAACGCGGCCAACTCTCAGCTTATAGATTTCATCGCCATCGCGGATTGCCTGAAACAGCCCCATCGCAACATTGGGTATGAATTCATCAGACACATATTCCATACGCTCTGCCGTGTTTTCTTCCGTCAGCCGGTCACAGATCGCCCAGCATTCTTCCTGCCAGATACCGAGCTCATTGTCAAACTGCTCCATTTCCTTTACAAGGGCGTCCATTTCAGGGGGAATGTCCCGGATATGCTCTAAGTCCATCTCACTGCTCCGCGAAAGGTAGCTCCTGGAAGGCTGTATTGAAGAAGATATCTCCTGAATAGATGGCAGATCCTTCATGGAGGCAGCCGGGACTGCCAACGGAGCAAGCGGAGCCAGTTTCGCGCTGTCCGTCCGCGCGGAGCTCCCATTTTGAGCATTTTTTAAATTTCCCTTTGTTTTTTTCTTTTTCAGACGCTCCATCTCCCGTTTTGCCTCTTTGGCAAACTCGCGCTGTTTATGCTTAACTGCGTCTGATACGCTTTTCAATTCCTCGTGAATACAGGAAAACCTGCAGATGTACCGGGAATGATTGCAGACAAATTCCGTGTAATCCTCCCCATTCGAAGAGTCAAGAAACAGCAGATCGTTCCTGTCCATATACTCTACAAGCTTCTGCAATTTCTGCATGGACGGATTTGTACCCGATGTATAGTTTTTTCTTTTCTTCCCTTTCCTGTAGCCCTGCCACTCACTTTTATCCATCATGGCGTCAGCCAGAACCCGCGACAGCAGGCAAACCGACGGCACAAGATGCGTGGAAGAAATACAGGGAGCCTTTTGGGGCCTGCCAAACTGGACATATCTTTTCATTTCCTCAGCGCTGTATCCGCTGATTTCCAGCATCTGAAGCATCTCGTCATCCGTTGGAACAGGCATATTGAACCGTGCTATGTTGGCAACGATGGCAAACGCCGTGTAATCAATATATTTTGAAAAGTCGGCCTCTGTCGGCGACATGTACTCCAAAAGCGTCGAAACGCGGGAATCATTCCCTGCATTGTAGACATAATCATTTCGCAAAAGATCCAGATTCAGATATTCGCAAATCTGCTTTGTCACAGTATGGTAATTCTGCAAATCGGAAAGCCTTCCGATCAATTCTTCTCTGTTCATTACGGCCTCCTTCGGTTGCTGCGGCTTCCATATACTTCAGAATGGATACGTAAAATACTCTGGCATGATCCATTATAAGCCGTTCACCCGGAAAAAACAATAGATTATTCCGTATACGAAGGCAGACCTGGACTGGACAAATAAAAACAGCCGCAGTAGCGTGGAAATGAATGATAAATCCTTTCGTCCGCCGATAGCAAACCGCGTGGAGAATATGGAGGATTATGATACAGTTTACATCGGCTTTCCGATATGGTGGTATGTTGCTCCAACCATCATCAACACATTTTGGGAGCAGTATGGCCTGACCAGAAAGACAATCATTCCGTTTGCTACATCCGGCAGCAGCGGGATGGGCGGGCGAATGAGGAATTGAAGATATCCTGCAATGGTGCAGCTTTACACGGGTGATTCCCCTGTTCCACCAGCAGAATCAGTTCTCTCAGAAGCATTGTTTTATCAACAAAGCAGGGACTCTCCGCCTCACTTTTGCACAAAGAAAACGCCTGCGATACAGACGATGTCGTCCTGATTCGGACACTAAGGTCGCCCGGCATGAATGAAGCAAACATCTGCAGCCGACAGCCGGACGCAGTAAGCTGGAATTTCCGGACGGTTGGGATGATCTATATGAAAATGGCTCGCAAAAAATACAGCCACTGAGTTCTGGGCAAAAAGAGGCCTGAAAAAAGCTACGTTTATAATATGGTTGACGGAAAGCGTCTCTTCCGAAAGGTCAAGAAGAAGCCGGATTACACTCAGGTCTTTACGAAGGAAGAGACAAAGATCATGAGCGAACTGGCGTGGGAGGACTTCCACAATCATGTGAAGGTATATGACCTGGCTCCAATTGCTCTGCTCTTCCAGATGCAGACAGGGCTCATGAAAAAAACACCGCCCCCGGTGCTCTCATTGTCATCGAAAACAGTGCTTTCCGTGCGCGATCAGGGGCTCGAACCCTGTGCAGAGGCTGAAAAACCCCGGAAAGTGAGGGATTTTTGCACGTCGTCCATGCAGGTGTATTCAAAGGTGTATTCAAAGTACAGCCTGACTGCGAAGAGATTGTGGTTGATTCAAAGTCTTATTTGTGATAAGCTAAAAGTGCCAAAGACAGAAGCACCAAAGATAAACGCAATGTAATTACAGACAAATAAACATTCATAGAGCGCATGAGAAATAAAAAGAATTGAGGTGAGTACCGATGAGCGCACAGGGTACAGCTACCAGAGATTATGTAAATGAAGCAGATATTTTTGCCGATGCATTCAATTACCTGATCTATAATGGAGAACAGGTGGTGGACGCAAAGGCGCTTCAGGCATTGGATACGTCTTTGCTGCTGAGCATTTTTGGCAATGAAGAGAATGAAGAACCAGAAGATAAAGAAGATGAAAAGACAGAGGCAGAAACAGCAGCGCCGAAAAAGAACAGGAAGAAAAAGAAGAAACCAAACGAAGCCATACAGCGATACCGGGATGCAGTAAAGACCGCATCAATAAAATATGATGATCATTTTGCCTATATTATTCTTGGAATTGAAGCGCAGACACACATTCATTACGCAATGCCGGTTCGGAATCTTGTATATGATGGGCTGCAATATGCAGCACAAGTCGAACAACTCCGGATCAAACATAAGCTTTCAGGAGATAAGGGCGTTACAGATGAATTTTTATCAGGGCTTTATCAGGGTGATCGGCTTCTGCCAGTCATTACGCTAGTCATTTACTTCGGTTCAAAACCATGGGATGGTGCTCTCAGCCTGAGAGAACTGCTTGAAATACCAGATGAGCGCGCACTGCCTTTCGTTCAGGACTACAAAGTATTCCTGATAGAGCCGGCGAAAATGACTGACGATGATTTCGATAAATTTTCAACGAATCTCGGCAAAGTCTTAAAGTTCATGCAGCGGTCTGCCGATAAAAAGAAAATGGATGCACTGCTGGCTGCCGATGATGCATTTAAAGACTTAGATAGAAAAGCTGCAATGGTAATTAAAAATTGTGCAAATATTAATGTTGATTTAATTGGAGAGGATGGTGCGGATATGTGTAAAGCGTGGGAGGATGCCCAAAGAGACGCGGCGATTTTAGCAACGGTTAATATGGGACGTCGCCATAATATACCAGACGAACAAATAAAACAAGATATTGTGGAGATGTATCACCTTTCAGAAACCGAAGCCAGAAAGAATATGACTGACACAAATACACAATGAAGGAAGACATGGAAAATATTAGTAGTATAAAAGAAATGACAATTGATCTTGTATTTACAGAAGAAGAATTGAAAGAACTTGATGAAGCAAGGTTGAAGCCAATTACTTTTGATAAAAATTGTCCGGAAACCACACCGGAGAAGGCGTTAAAGTTTAAGAGAGTAAATCCCCGCCATTCAGTTGGGGCATGATAATGACTATTTTTGTTTCGCTGCAAAAAGTGTCCGATGAATCGGCAATGGAATCTCTTTAAAATCTAATTGTATACTATAAAAATGAGAAAGCAGCTGATTTGATTCAGCTGCTTTCTCCATTTGTCTACATAAACAGTTTCTGCCTAACGATGGAGCTTGATTTTATAATGCCCATGCCACAAATTAGGGCACTTAAGTAGTGTTTCAAGTAAATCCAGAAATGTTTGAAGATCGCGATTGTTAAACTGATATTGTCCTCCGGTGTAAAGATTAGTCGTATTTAACAAAAAGTGTGCATGTAGCTGATTGGTATCTTCGTGGACGGCGTAGATAATCTGGTCCTGGTCTCTGGCAAGCATTTTACAGATTTGGTTCATTATAATCTGCCTGCTCCCCGTAGTTTATTTCTTCCCTTAGAATACAATTCCATAAAAAATCAGGAGCAATTACAACCCCTGATTTTCCCAAGATGATAAACAGATTAAAGAAAAGGAGCTGCAGCCTTGCGGTCGCTTTCAGAGAGCCCCATAATTTCCATGGCCTTCTCCGAGCTCCAACCCATATTCTTCTTTAAATTATTAATGCTTTCAACCAAAGTTGTGATTCTTTTCCTCTCTGCTTTTTCTGCCGCTTTTTCTACTGCTTCTTCAGCAGCCCTTTGATTTAAAACACGGATCGCTTCACACACGTCAAGAGTCACCTCACTTTCCGGCAAACGTAAATCTGCATTTACACAGGCATTCAGCACATCAACCTCTTCCCTGCCCAAATGATGAAATTCAGGGTCTGCATTCAATGCCTCTTGTAATCTATCAGCATCCTTCGAATATTTGATGAATGTCAGAACTTCTTTCAATGTTGTGCTAAATTTGTCGAAATCCTCTTTTTCCATCATGGCTGGTTCAATCAAATTGATTTTATAATCAGGGACGTAGGAAAGAAGTTCCTCGTCCTGTACCGCAAACATCTCATGAATAGTCCGCGCCCCATCCCATTTTTTTGAATCGAAATAAATAACCAGGGTAACTACAGGCATTAACCTGTCTTGCTTCATGAAGCCAGACAGATATTCGTCGCTGCCTGCATTTTTATAATCTCCCGAAGCTTTGTGGGATGCAGCTGCTTCCTCAACCTGCTTTGCATATTGCAGTGCATCATAAACCATATTTTTCACAGCCATTGCGTAGTGGATATTCGATTGGGCCTCAATTGCCAATACCAGATAAGCTGCACGGCCATCTGTCATAGCCATAAGCGTTTTTATAACATCCCTCGTTTTCTGGACTGACTGTTCAGCACCAATTTCCCCTCCATAAGGAACTTCTACCTCTCTGGCATCTAATTCTTCGAGCCGTTCCGGCGCTATAACCTTCCTGCCATTATAAATAAAATAATTAAATACATCCGCAAATATATCATTTTGGCGAAGATATCTTATAGTAACAGTATCTTTCATTCCCATTGAAATCACCTTTTCCTATACTATATGAATTATGAAACATAATTGCAAACATCCAATATAGTATACCCTGCCGGTGCAGTAATAGCATACCATAAAAGAATGTTTTTCACAAGGAAAGCATTTATAAAGATTTTTAACGCATCAACGCTGATTATACCTTCCCTGACTTTCCAAAGACTACCTTAATTCTATGGACATATAATGACAACCAGCCATTTTATCCCGATCTCTCTCCAACCGCACACAGCAGCTCCTTCAGACTCCTCGGCTCATATCCCATATAAGCATGCATGCAGCCGACATTGATCGCCATCCCTCTTTTTTCACCCTCACGGATATATTGGGGATCACCCAGAAATTCGTTCAAACACTTCTGAAAATACGCGTCCTCCGGGCTGGTATGCGTATGGCCATACAGCAAAATCACTCCCTTGTGCTGGCCATTCCACATCAAAAGCGGATAATGTGACAATACAAGCTTGTAATTTTTCCCTTCGAACGAATCAGATAATTCCTTATAGTCACAGACTTCTGCAAAAATTTGTTTCAGCCGATAGTCCGACATGTCATCATGGTTTCCCCGAATCAGGACTTTTCTTCCCTTAAGAGTCGCCATAAGCGCGATCAGGCCTTCGTTTTTCCCTTTCCGGCCGATATCCCCCAAAATATAAACCGTATCGCCATTTGTCACTTTTTTATTCCATTTTTGCCGCATATCCTCGTGCATCTCATCCAATGACTTGTAAGGACGGTTGTCGTAATTATGGCCCTCACCATTATCAATCTCTGAATTGCAGAAGAAGTGCAGATCGCTGATGTAATAATTCATATACTTTCTTTCCCTTCATATATACTTCTGTCATGCCTGGAGAGCGGCAACAGTACTTCCTGTTAAAACAATTGCAACAGTACTTCGTTACATACAGGCAGAATACAAAATTTATAACGTTTGTCCAGATTATTACCGCAGGCAAACGGTTATTATACTTGTCAGAAAACAAACTGCTGTCATCTCGATCAAATATCATTCTTCTGACATTGTCCAGCATTCTTGTCCTGTGATAATCTATCTCAGGAAATCGCCGTCAACAAAGAACATGCGGCCTGACAAGACGCTGTCCGTCAGCTGATGGGCAGCAGCTACAGAGGCAAAGCATTCCTGCGCCGTCCTCCCCGCATTTGTGGCGTCATATGCAGCGATCAGATACAGGGAAAGCCGTGCATTAAAGAATCGCTTCGCGATTGGCACGGCCTTCGTCCATACTCGCAGAGCGAGTACGGACATACAGTGCATGATCAGAATATGGGAAAAGATAATAGTCCCCAAATTCTTCGAGCAGCCACTCCAGATAGTCGTCTGACAGCAACAGACTGCATCCGTATGAGGGAACAGCCGCCACATCCTGCATGGCGAACTCGTGTACCGCTACGGGGGTGCGCGGATCAGCACAATCATCCATAAACTCGGTTTCCCTGACAGACAGCCGCTTGCGATTGATGTTTTCGAGCGCGGCTTCTCTGAGCTTTTCTTCAGAAATCCCCTCCCATCTGCCCACCATTTCCCCATCCAGATACTCCCAGAACCTCACAGGAAACATCTCTGATAAATCAATAATGTAAAACCAGGCAAAGCCATACAGAATAAACGACGGACAGGACTTCTGCAAATCCCAAATAGCCGCAAGCCGAGCAGTATCCGCCTCCAGATATTCTATTGGATATAGATAAATGTGTTTCTTCACATCGTCAAAATGTACTGTCTGCATATAATCATTGATCGCCTTGTTAAGTTCCGGCGTCATGTGCCCCGGTACGTTTGCCGGTATGCCTTTCGGCATGTCTTTCTGTATGTTTTTCTGTACGTCTTTGAGTGCGTCTTTGAGTCCGTCTTTAAGTATGCCTGACACTTTATTTCTGTTTTGGTATCCCATCATCTGCTTTTCTCCTTCATTCATTAAGAAATCGCTTTTCCAAAAGTCATCGCATTTCTTTTTCTCAATTATTCTCGTCCCGCACAACCAGCAGCTCTTCCATATGTACCTGCAGCAAAACAGATAACATATACAAATGATTAATAGATGGCAGTATGTCTCCCCGATACCATCGATAAATAGGCTGGGGGTACGCCAGCTGCAGACAGCACTGAATTTGTCTGACCGATAATCCCGCTCTGTCAGCATATTCTTTGAGCCGCTGCCCCGTTGCGTGCATGTCTATCGCCTGATAGGGCAAAACCTGCTCTACGGATTCTTTTTTCATTTTGTGCCTTTCTCTTTTGAAATTACTCGCAGCAAATTCAGCTGCACGTTAACTTGCGAAGTTCGTCTACGTCCCGCTTCGGTCGGCGAATATCCCGCATAAAATGCGGGATGCTCGTGCCCCACAATCGAAGATTGGGGGCATAACCCGGCGAGGACTAAACTGGCATCCACTGGATGTCCAGCGCCCCGCAAGCGCGGTGAACTTCTTGCAAGTTAAATTATGAGAAGAAAACCGCTTTCCGTTTCACTCCGGAATTACATTTTTTCTGTGGTAAAAATCTAAAAATCTTTGGTATGATGCAGATGGTTGAAATCAGCCAGCGCATATTATATAATGTGATCGTATATGTGACACAAGATGTGCAGCACATTTTTCTCTCGTGTGTTATTATTATAGTGGTGTACTTAATATTGCCTGTTATTATGAGCAGCGTGTTTAATTTTGCCGTTATTATAATAGCACAATTTATTGTGCTGTCAACTGCTTTAATAAATAAATTTTTATAATTCCGAAAAAGTGAGTGAAAAAGTCATGAGTGAATTTTACAACCGCTACAAAAAATCCTGCCAGGCATTAGGGATGGAACCCTGCAGCCAGTCAACAGCAGAAAAAATCGGCGTGACACGATCCGCAATCGGATCCTGGTCAGCTAACGGTATGATCCCGAAGGGTGAAACTCTCGCCCGTATCGCGGACGTCCTCCATGTGAGCAGTGACTATCTGCTGGCCAGAACAAATATCCCGATGGACTGTAATGAATACAATAATCTCTCCCCAGAGCTGGCGATTCTCCTTGAGAAAGCGGCTCGTTTAAATGAGACTGGCCTCCTGAGGATGGAATCCTATCTGGATGGACTGCTGACCGCTGAACAAAACCGTAAAACGAATGACTGATTGGGAGGACAAGTGATAAAACAAACCAATCGAGCAGGAAAAAATTCTCTCTCCCTGTCCTCCTGCGCTTGTTGCTGAGCATGTTTGCTCCCGCCGGGCTATGTCCCTCGCCGGGCGGCATCCCACACTTCGTGCGGGATAAGCCTCTTAATTGTGAAAATGCTGATCCGTTACAATTTTCCATCATAATTCTGGAGATTTCATCGAATTCTATCCTTCATTGACAAAGGATATGTGCCGTTTGGAATTCAGCAATATCCAGCGCAATTATTTTAGCACCAACCATCTCCCGGATTTGGTTGAACCTTCATGCCTGATTTTGCCATTTTTTTCATTCGCTTTACCCTGTATAGCACAAAATCTGGTTTTACGTCTAGTCTGCGAGCAATTTCCTTCACACTGACAGATGGATTTTCCAACATGATCTGTTTAATTTCTTTGGTAATTTCTTTGGTAATTTCTTTGGCACTCTCCGGATAAGAATCTTGAGAAGCAGACTTATCTGATTCCTGTAAGCCTTCTTTAACCTCTTCTGACTCCAGTGCAGTCTTTTCTTCTTCTTCTTTGCGCACTGCCTGGAATTCTTCATTGATGCCAACGACAGCCATCGTATAATTATCGGTATCATTTTCAGGCAAAAATTGAAGTTTAGGCGAGCCATTGTCAGATAATGCGTCTTTCGCCCGCCGAATCCCAGAACCATAAGACTCTATCAGATCAAGTGCAAAAAACATTTCTTTCAGTTCCGGATTTAGATAACGTCGATCATCAAACGTCCTCTTATTGTTTAAATCCTCGATAGTTACTGGTGGAACCGGACGATTATGGTTTACAAATGTGATTTTGTCATCATAAATATAGATTCCAATATAATTAGGCGAGTCATACTCCTTGTGCAATATGCAGTTTGTTGAAAGCTCATTAAAAACCACCTGCGGCCAATTATAGATCAAACGATGCCGAGTAGAAATATCATCTCGAATAGTGTAAGAAGCCAGAATATTATCCTGAAAATATTTGCGCACCTGTTTTGCCTGAATCCAAATCGGTCCATCAAAAATCTTGGCTTCCATCTTGTCCGTCCCCACTGCCTCCCGAATAATTTCTACGTGTGCGTAAGGGATAAACCGATCAGGTTTTTCAGAAAACATCAACACAGCAAAATTTTTCGCACGGTATCCCCCATACTCACTTTCGCTGATTAATCCCATACTCCACAAAAGCTGCCTTGTCATCCGCGTGCCGACAGTGATAGACAAACTCATTTATGCGGATCGGATCTGTCTCCTCCAGCCGGTTTTTCAGATGGTACAAAATCTGTATGTGAAGCTTTTTTTCCGGTTCTTCAGAAAGCTCATCGGTATTTTCTGTTTGCTGAGCTGACAAAATTCCATCCGCGCATTCCTGCTGCTGGTTACCTGTATATTTCCTATCCGTGCGTTCTTCCCTCTGGTCTCGGAGGCACCAGTTCTTATAGCTTTCCCGGATACCCGCATGGGAAAAGTCATAGCGTCCATCCTCGCGGATGATAAAAAGCTGACGCATGTACCAGAAAAATCTTGTGAAATCCAGCGTATTCCAGATTTCTGAAGAAGCTCCGGCCACCAGAGAATCTTCTGTATCTGTTCCAGGATTGCTCTGCTGTACCAGGCCTTCTGTGTCCGCTCCGGGATTTCTCTGCTGTTCCAGGCCTTCTGT
>JAJQBS010000057.1:29035-49998 GCA_021203145.1 Lachnospiraceae bacterium
GTACCAGGCCTTCTGTGTCCGCTCCGGGATTTCTCTGCTGTTCCAGGCCTTCTGTATCCGCTCCGGAAATGCTTTGCTGCCTCAGGCCTTCTGTGTCCGCTCCGGGATTTCTCTGCTGTTCCAGGCCTTCTGTGCCCACTCCAGGATTGCTTTGCTGCTCCAGATCTTCTGTGTCCACTCCAGGATTTCCCTGCTGCTCCAGACCTTCCGCCTCAGAATTAATGATCTGCTCAAGATCCGTATCCCGCAGGCCGAAGCGGGAAACCGCAATGTATTGTATCACTCTCTGAAAGAGAGCAGCGCGGTGCGGATCATTTTGGGAGAGCTTTTCTGTGGCGTAATTCAAAATACTGGCACACATTCCGAAGGTATCGTCCGGGCATTCCTCACGTACGATTCTTATCTGGTATTCTATATTGGCCGGGTTATAATTGCCGGTTTTATCAATATTCGCAAAAATCCCTTTCTTCCATCATTACCAGGCGCTGCACGATCAGACTGAGGTAGAGCGGATTATTGGAACCTGGCTTTTCCTCGATAGCCCTCAGGGCCTCCGGATATGGCTGTTTTCCATGGGACTGAAACATGCTGCGGAGAATTTCGGTTTTTTCGGTTTTTTCGGTTTTTTCAGTTTTTGGGATTTTTTTTGATTTTCCAATCTCCCCGCGACTTTCGGATTTTTCCGTTAATTCCTTTTCTTCCATCTCCCCTTCCAATATAACAGGTGCTCCCGACAGCGGCTTTACATTCAGTACATTCTCTCCATCGCCAAAGGGAAGCGGGAACTGCGGGGTACAGGACAAAATCACCTGCACATCCTCCGAAAGGCTGCCCGGCAGAAAAGTCAGATGATCCCGCATCTCATCCGCGTCCAGCTGATCGACTGCATCAAGCATAATCAAAAGTCTGCGTTTTTCCCCCCGCACAGCCTTATTGTATTCCAGAAAGCGCGCAATCAGTTCGTCCATACGAGCCTTCAGCGCCTCATGATTTTCTTCTTTTAAAACAGAATCCTGAGAAGCAGAACAGGGCACTTCCGCCAGAATTTCCGTCGGAATTTCCGTCAGAATTTTCTCCAGGTACTCTACGATTGCTTTTTCTATGTCCTGAGCCCTGCATACAGACGAGGTGTAGCCGCAAAACAGCAGCAGGCAAAAGACGCGAGTATCATCCCCGGCTTTTTCAAAGCGCTCCGACAGATAGCTCATAAGAACCGTTTTACCACACCCGGACTCGCCCCGCAGCACCAGAAGATTCACAGCGGCGCCTTTAGGCTCCGGATCAAAGCCAAGCCTTACGCGGACATCCCGCACGATGTCCTTCCGAACAAAATATTTTTTTCGCTTTGTCGCGGCATATTCTCTGTGCTTCTGCAGCTCCTTTTCAAAAGGCGTCAGTTTCCCGGCCACGCTCCACTCCTGCTCCAGCAGCGCTCTGACGTCTGGAATCACCCGATCTTTGATGAACTCTCCGGCACCACACAAAGTCGCCTCACCCGTCTGTTCATCCCAAGTCCATTGCATCCGGTATTTCTTAAAGATAATCTCATCCGGGTGCATCTTAGAGAGCGCCTCAACCTCCTAAATCAGTTTTTGCTGTCTGGCCCAATACTCTTCATTTTCCTGCAAAAAAACTTTCGGGATTTCAAGTCCCTCTCCAGAATCAATATCCCGTATGTAAACCAGAATTCTCGGAGAAGCACTCCCGCTGCGCTTCCAGAAAGCGCCGTAGCGGATTTCCATCTCCGTAATACTGATATTTTCATCTTTAAGCGCAAAGCGGTCTGCACGCGCCTCTGTCCCGGCCAGCGCGTTCCTCTCCTTTACCGCCCGGGCGATCAGTTCCTTCCCCGGGCAAAAGCCATATCGATAGCCCAGAAGAATAATCATGTAAGGCCTGCACTCGTCAATCTCATCCAGGCAGACAGAAAGGACCTTCTGGTTCGCCTCCTCCTCGCTCTTTTCATCCGAGGTATTTACTCCCCAGCGCAAATCACGGATCGCTATCGTATCCCCGTTTTCAAATGCCTCCTTCGACAGCATCGGAACCAGCTGCCGGTACATCTCGTCCCGTTCCTTCTGCATATCGCGAAAAGTACTAGAAATAAAAATGTGCGCATACTCCCTCCCCTCGTAAGGCAAAAACATTCGTTTTCAAAACAGGCAAATGCCGTATCGATCGTTTCCCTGCCCGTCCTTTCAACTTTCTGTCTCAGCCACCCAATGCGTCCACATACCAAACCTTGTGATCATCCAGGCGAAAGGCTGCCAGCTTACCGCCATAAACACAGTCGCAGTCCAACGCGATATGCCCATTTTCCTGATAGATCAGATCCTTCTGATCCAGACGAATCGTACGGGTAGGCGTATGCCCCGTGACCAGATACGTGTTTTTCTCAATAAAGTATCTTTGCGTATAATCCGCACGGGCAAAAATCAGCTCTGCCAGCTCATAGTCATCCAGCGCCCTGTCATTCTCAAAATGATCCAGGCCGGCATGCGTCAGTATATAGCGCCTGCCATTTAACCTGATGTCCTCGTAAAAAGAACACTCTCCCAGATAATCCAGAAACTCCTCCCGGTTTTCCCTGTCCAGGGCAGTAAACTGTCTCGCGGTGATATCCCCACCATCCTGCGTCCAGTACAGATAATCCATCAGATCGTCAGAGGTCAGCTTCGCCAGACTTTCCTCCGTAATTTCAAGATTCAGTTTAGACAAAACCTTAAGCGCCATGTAATCGTGATTACCCAGAACCGGGTAAATATTTCCATACATCATCAGAAGCTGGACAAGCTTCACAGGTTCCGGCCCGCGATCCACCATGTCTCCCAGAATATAAAGCTCGTCCTCATCACAAAACCGTATCTCTTTGAGCAGTTGTTTAAACTCCGCAAGGCAGCCATGCGGATCCGAGACTACATAGATCATCCAAAGTCCTCCTTCTGCTTCCATATGTTTTTATCCGCTATAAAGATTGCTGTTTCTCTACAGTTACAGATGTATCAATGTCTTGCGATCACCAAAAATAAGTGTTACACTGAAACTTGGAATTCCGCTTTGCAAGATTCTCTCACAGCCGAAATTCACGGTTCGCTTCGCAAGCGGAGCATACTGTACATCTACGACAACAGACAATTTTCGTGACACAGACTCATGATAAATGGAGATTTCTATTATGTCAACATCAGCGGAAGTCATCACAGCGATTAAATTTGACGAAAGCTTCAAAAATATGCTCAGGGATTATTATACATACGGCTTTAAGCGTCTGAGCGATTACGGAGCTCAACGTCAGACCCGTTACAAGGACTGGCAGCGTCTGAACAGTATTCTGTCCGGAAATTATCTGGAGTGGTCTGATCAGCCTCAGTCGGTTCTGTATACCTGTGCAGATTCGCAGACTATGGATCAAAATCCTTTCCATCAGGTGTACCGTTTTGCCCAGATCAAACATTCTGATTATTTTCTCCATACTATGGCTGCGCTGAGTCCGCTGTTCCGTCTCCGGAAGCATATTGAAGAAGCAGGTATTACCGAAAAGGTGCGGTATGATCTGGAAGACTCTCTGGAGGAAAACGGAAGCCTCCTGACCTCCCAGCTCAATTATTTTTACATAAGAGATACGGCTTCCACTAAAACTTCCACTAACCCCCCCCCCTAAAAGCAAAGGGAAATCCATAGATCAAAATAAGACTTCAAACAATCGCCTGCATGATTTTGCCAAAATCGGCATCGTAAAATGCGAGTAAAGCCATAGCGCAGATGGCAGCAGCGGTTATACGCACTGGTACCTGCCCGGCCTTACCTTAAGCAGGCTTCTGGAGCATGGCAGTGCTGCGGATGAGCAAAGCCATGATTTTCGTCTGCGTTTTCAGACGGTCCTTGATTTTTTCTCCAGATATTATGTTCTGGGCGAGGCCGGGCTCTTCCTTTCAGACCGGATGAGCCCTGAAACCCCCAATCATTCTGCTTCCAGGCGCAATCCAGGCGATACTCACGAATCAGGTGTCGTCAATGGAGCCGGTGCTGTTCGTGAAAGAAGTGCCGCCTGCGAGTCTGGCACGAGGCAAAAACCAGACCGCATCTATAAGTCAGGTGCAGTTCATGAGTCCAGTTCGATTCACTTCAAGCATGAATACTTCATGCAGTCTTTAAACGATTTTAACCTGCTGGATCTCCTCGACGCCATGGAGAAAGGCAACTGGTGCCGTATCCGCTACCGACATGGTACACTCGGCGTGGATACCGAGATTTTGTGCTGGCCTCTGGAAATACGGATCGGCACCTCAAATGGGCGTGAAACGCTTCTGTACTATGAGCCTTTCCGGCGGAGCTGCTCCGGTCTGCGCATTGAATTTATAGACTCTGTCAGCTGCTACAGCCATAAAAAGATTCAGAGCATTCTGTGGCATTCCGATTATAAAATCAGCCGGGAACAGCTCTATACAGATATCGAAAACGCAAAAAACCTGCTCAAATATCCCTGGGGAATCAGCGTATCGTCTCCGCAAAAAGGCAACGTGACAAGTGTGCCTTTGCTGCATGACTTCCGTATGCGCATTAAAATCAATCCTTGCACCGAACAATATGTAATCGACCGCATCTGCCGGGAAAGTCGCACCGGTTCTGTCCATGCCTCGGAGGATGGCAGCGTGTATGAGTTTCAAATCCGAGTCTCTGATCTCAACGAGATGAAGCCCTGGATCCGGAGCTATTATTCTCATGTCCTTTCCTGCGAAGGGATGGAAGCCATCCGCTTTTCATTACAGGATGATGTGGAAAATTTTTCAGAATTTTTCCACGCCCAATCCCACGCAAAGGAAGCAGAAACCATCAGTACGCAGGCAAAACCCTGGAACATCCCGGTTTCCATCCTTCGGGAATTAGACAAAATCAAGAAAGATCAGGCAAAAGCAACTGCCCACGAGCTGCTGTTTAATGAAGTGTTCAGCGTTTATAATTATGTGCTTGCTGACGTCTTCATGCAGCTGTGCAGGCGCAGGGGAAATATGCAGCCGTACAGTCACAGTGGAAATGCCCAGCCGTACAGTCACAATGGAAATGCCCAGCCGTACAATCACAGGGGTAATGCGCAGCCGTACAATCACAGGGGAGAGCCTTCTGCGGATCCTTCAGCTTTTACATTAACGGAATTAGATACTGCTATCAAGAAAGCATTAAACAAATATTCCGGCCGAACCGGCGTGTATTCGAGGAAAGAACTCCCCCAGAAAATCCGGGATCTGATTCTGAATGGGGGATTTGTCGTCCCGACCACAATCCTTGCGCCAGCAATGTCTGCGTCCGGGGACAAACAGGGCAACCGATATGGAGCGGAACAAGGAATTTTCCGGGAGCCCGTAAAAGCATACCGTATGAAATACGAGTGCGACGAGAACACCGACTTTTACCGGGATGTGGTCCCGCTGACCGTCCTTGAGATCCGCTGGCTGAAAACCATTCTGCTGGATAAACAGATGCAATACTTCCTGTCAGAGAGAGAAACAGCTGCCCTTCAAGAATTATTGGACAAATGTGCCCCTGACTGTGCAAAATTCCAGATGGAAAAAATCGTCTGGTATGACCAGCGGCATTTTCCCGAGAATAAGATTCGTCAGGAGGCGAAATTCATCCGTCCTCTGCTGACCGGACTCTTTCAACACAAAATACTGAATGTCGTGTATCGTTCCGAGGGCGGAGCCGTCCTGCGCGGCACATTTATCCCCGTGCTTCTCGAGCTTTCCAAGATTGGCCAAAAGATCAGGCAGGCTGCAGATAAATGCTACGCATCCTCGCTCATCAAAGGATTACACGGAATCAGCTTTACAGTTCAATGCTCCACTCTACTTTATCATCTGTCTTTCTACGAATCAGCAATCCCATTTTATCTCCATGGAATCTGTTTTGTTTTCATCAAACAAGAAATATTTTTGTAACTGCTGTGTTGCAATATCATCCGGCCTTAATTTCTATTCTATACTTCAAAACTTTATCGTCTCACAGCGAACCGATTTTATGATACAAAAAAGGAGGAATCGTACCTGTCGAAGTCAAAGCCGAGGAAAAACTTAAAAGCCAAAAGTCTGAAGGCCTATTGTAAGAAATACAGCCCCGAATACGCTGTGCGAACCTCTTTGGCAAATTATAAAAAAGGGAATTTTCCCATATATTTTTCACAGAGCTGTGTTTCTTTGGAGTTGCAAATCCCCCGTTCTTTATTAGAACGGGGCGGTTGTGGTTCCCGCCTGTATTGCAATCACACAACAGCCTCAATTAATACTCTGTCGCCCAATATGATTTCTTTTATCCCACGAGTTTTCTTTTTATTAAAGTTGAAGCTGAGCATATACCCTTTTTTCATATGAAAATAATCCAGATATCCGGAAAGCTGCTTTTCTCCACGCTCATTATAAGCATTTCCCCGCCAGATCTTAAGCTCAAGGATACTCTGTTCCCCGCGATAAAATATCATAATGTCCATCCGCTCACTGTTCCGTGTCTGTGGTTCGATGCAATAATTTCCCACCCCATTGATAATTGGTTTCAGAAACAACAGAAAATACTTCCTGCCTTCATTTTCAACAAAAGCTTCGTCTTCATCTCCATAAAGCTCGCCAAACGTCTCAATAAATTTTTCCAGAACCCGTTTCACATCAAGATGACCGCCAACGATAAACTGATTTTTTTCCTGTTCACCGGCGTTGTAAAGCTTATTTCCCAAAAACTCTTCCGAGATGAAGTAATTGTAAAGTACGGACTCAAAAATTCGGTTTGATATCACAGCCCTGTCATTATCATTTCGGATAAATCCATACATCGTGGCATCCTTTATAAAATCGCTGGTCGCCACATAAGGAATGCCTTTCCCATTAAAAAGCAGTTCCTGCAAACCGACTTTTAATTCTGGAAAAAGCTTCAGCTTGCCAATCAAAGACTGATACAGCAAATTATCTTCTTTTTCCAGCCTCTTAACCGCTTCATAAACCCCATCCAAAGTCCATGCAGCAGTCTTATCTGGAAATTCTTTTTCACCAGGCAGCTTCTCATCCACTATTCTGCACAATGCAGAAACCAGATAAGGATATCCAGACGTATATTCAAACATCAATTCTGCAATATTCCGTATATCCATACCCGTATGATAATCTGATTCATAATCACACAGCATACCGGCGATATCCTCCGTGGAAAATCCCATATCCACGCAAAATTCAGCCGCGATATTCCAGGGACTGTTCTCCTTGTGTCCCTCTTCCGGACGGAGCTTTCTTTTCAGGCTTCTCACATCATTTACACCAGCAAGAATAACCGACTGAAAAACAGGATAAACATTCCTGTTCAGATAATAAAACCGCAGTTGAGCAAGAAAATCCAAAAAGACCTGATTGTTAGCGGCAGAATCCACCTCATCAATAAGCAGAACTATTTTCTTCTCATTATCCCCACATGCTTTCAAAAGCGTCATAAACAATACAGAAAGAGTCACATCCTTCTCTCGTCCTGTCGCATAGGCATTCAGTTCGTTCCGTACCTCCGATGTCAATGATTTTGCAGCAAACAGCAACTGTCTGGAAAAAGCCGCGACAAAACGGCTCTCTGTCTCAAAGTCAGCCGTACTGATCCCCTGAAAATCCAGGCTTATCACATCAAAATCCGGTTTCAGGTAAGCAGCAAGAGCAGTCAGGATAGTAGTTTTTCCATACTGTCTCGCACGATTAATCGTAAAATAATTTTCCGCTTCCACCATCTTCCTGATCTGAACAAGTCTGGAAGTCAGATCAACCATGTAATGCCTGTCTGGCATACAGGTACCATTTACATTGAACGTCTTTGCCATCTGTTCGCACCTTCTCTCATAGCAGCCCTTCGGCGAAGGCTTATTTTCTTAAATAAATATGGGGTTTTATACAGATATCATCATTCTAACATGCATTTTCAGAAAAAAACAGTATAAATTACAGGAATACTCGGGTCGAATATTGACAACAAGAATAATCAAAAGCCATCTGACATACGTTCATTTCTACAGTAGTTTTCTTTTCGCTCGTTTTCTGAGTATTATAATATTTTCCCCCGTACTTTTTGTTAGTTTTTGCAACCTTTGTTTATGTATATATTACATCCTCCTGTCCCATGCAGGTTCAGGAGGGTAATAAACGGTAAGTGATGAATAATCTAACGTATATAAAATTTCGGTCACCAAACAGAGAGCCGCTATCAGATTGACAGCGGCTCCCTGTTCTCCAGTGTCTCAGTTTTTGTATCTATTTCCACGGAACATCGTTACTTAATGAAGTTTATTCCAGTACTTATAACAGTAAGTGCAATAATGTGTCAACGCTTTTATAGCGGACGGTCCCATTGTCGTTTGTTCTATATTTGCAGAAGCAACCGAAAAATTAGCACATATCAACGCCCTTTTAGCGGGCGTTCCCATTTCCACTCCTTTTGCAACGGCAACCGAAGAATTAGTAAAAAGTATCAATGCCCTTATCGCGGGCGATCCCATTTCTACGGTACCCCTCGAAAAAGCCTTGATTTATGCGGCTTCCGAAGATTCGCCCTTCGCGAAGCGAACTTGCATGGGCGAATCGCCTTGCCGCCGAGCAAAGCGAGGGGGTTATTCAGCATTATTCAGTCTTTATTCCGATCCTATAATATTTGATCAATACTCCCGGAACCGAACGAATTCAAATACAGATACTCTTCTGGTATTCCGGTTTTCGTCAGTGTATTCTTGTGTCACACGTCTGCTGCAGGCAGCCATGACACGAATTCCTCTGGCTTTCAATATCTGAACCAGGCAAAAGGTATACGTAAACTCCCCCTGGCACAGGACGGCGTCAGGCTTCATCGCGATGATTTCTTCTGCTTTCTGATTTGCCAGCTGTGCGACCTCGCGCCCGTCAAGCTCCGGATCGATATCCGGGAAGGGAATATCTACGATAGTTCCGTATTTTCCAGCTTCGCGAAGCTGCACATCAGACCAGTTTTCTGAAAGATGATTTGTGTGGTTGATGAACATAGATATTCTCCTCACCTCTTAACGCTTATGCTGACATTTTTACCTGAAACAGGGTTTATCTGATCCTGTACCGTCCAAACCCGAAGCTTGTGTTTTTTCCGATGTGGAGTATTTCTCCGGCGGCAAAAAGCAGCAGCAGTTCGTCGGGCAGTTCGTCAAAGGCAACGGTTCCGGTGATACCGCGCAGGGGAACCCGCTCATCTTTTCTGGTTGAATAACGGCGAATCTCCATCTGTCGGGGTTTCTGTGAACGTATTTCCGGGAGTCTGCACTCCCATTTGGGCGGTTCTGTTTCGATCCCTTCGAAGCAGTCAAAGCAGTAAATTCTCCTCAGCACGGTGCGAATCAGTGCGTCTGAATCGAACCGGGTCAGCAATGACCCATGATATTTGAGGGCGGCAGGCGTGTGAAACACCAGCTCGTTTTTCAGCGGTACAGCGTGCGTAGAGATGGTTTGAAAGCGATTCAGAGCATAGGCGGAAACAGTTGAAACCTCGAAATTTTCCAGACAGACCTGCCCTCTGTCTACAATGCAGTTGCCTTTCTGGTCTTCTACCCTGCAAATCTGGTACCTCGCGTGGGCTTTTCCGATGCCGGCCAACCCGAGCAGATGGAGTGCCTGCAGGCACTGTCCAAACTGTGCGATCGTCTTACCAAAAAGGTACAGATAAAAATCCATATGGTACCGTTTTGCGGTGCTTTCTTTATATCTAACATACCGAAGCCCTCCCGATTCCGCTCAATATCTTATCCAGGTACTTATCTTCCGTGCATTCGTCTATGATGTTTCCATCAAGAAGCGCATAGCCTTCCGGCAGCTTTTCCCGGTCCGTCCTGAAGATTCCGCGGCCGATGGATGTCTGTCCCCCTACCGGCAGGTACCCTTTTCCAATGTCCTTAACCGCCAGCAGAAGAAGACCCGTTATCCAGTCAGCATCCGCGTTTTTCCTGATATCTATGCGCAGCGTCAGTTTTCCGCCGATGCCTGCGCGCTCTTTGTACAGAGATGTATGCTTTAGTCTTTGTCTGCCCACTTGCGGAAACATGCACAGCAATGATGGCGTTTTGCTTCGGGAAAAGTCTCTGGCTGTATACCGGTCAATCCTGGAGAAGCTATCCTCGGTGCTTTAGACAGGAGCTCTGGAACGAAGCTATAGAAGCTGCTCACACCCGATACATTACTCACGATGAGGACAATGTTCTCACTTGAACCCGCCCTCGCTAAAAAAAGCCGTTCATCTACCGAAAAACGGCAAACCTCCGTCAGTAGCAAAAGATTCGCCTATATCTCCATTTCAAATGCTGTAAACAAGGGTTATGCCAGGCAGTGCAGATAACATTGTCTGGCATAACCTATCCGTCCAATGACAAATTTACTCTTGGATGGCTCCTCCTTATAATTCGCGGTCACCATGTCATAGCCCCACAAGTCTTCTGGCTTTGAATAGACGCATACCGGCATTCCATATTCCCCGACTTTCTTGTTTACCTTGCGGCGAAAGTCTTTAATCACCAGATAGCTCTGCATCTGAAGGTCTGTCAGAATCCCGTTGAAGTTCTTCTCCCCACCTTTGCCAAAGCCGGCGCGTCTTTTCAATTCAAGACCGATATACTCATCCTGTTCTTCAAAGCAGTCCATGATCTTCTTACTTCGGATATTTGCCAGTTCATCATCCCATCTGGCATCAAAATCATACCCATCTCTGCGGTAATGTGCGAAGACTGGAAACCATTCCAAACTGACAAAGGCTGACTTTTTCCCGAAAAACTTTCCATATGCCACCTCATGACTTCTGGCAATCAGTTCCCGCCATTCCCACGGATCCTGTTCCGGATCACCAGTCCACCAGAACAGATTCGAGGTATGTTCTTCCACTGAAAAGCCCTCGATCTCATTCTTGAACAGCGGAAGAAAGCCAATTTCATTGATCCAGCTGATCAAATCATGCCAGCTGCGAATCCGCATGGGGTCGTTCCAGTCCATTCCGTACATAATCCATTCTCCGTTTTCATTAGCCATAATTCTTTTTTATCTTCTGTTTCTGCAAGAGCAAAAACAGTTCTTCCTCATAGATGTCTTGCTTCTTTCGTTATGCAATACTATCATAAATTCATCCATTCTTCCACAGGCAAATAAAAATCAATGTGCAATCAACATCACGCGACAATGGCATTGCTTCAACAAAAAAAGCCCGCAACCGTCGAAGCAGAAGATTTCGACAGCTGCGGGTTATGCACCGACATTTTCTATTTTCTTTTTTTCTGACGGAATCAGCCATCTATAATCCTTCCCAGTCTCCGTCCGGACATCAGCGCCCTGCTCCTGCAGAAAACCCGCGATGATACTCCTGTGGCAGATTGTTTCATCCTCACAAAAACATGCAAGGCAAATCGCTATCAGCGCTATGCTGAATTCGGTATAGCGCTGATGATTTATCTTTTGTAGAAAGGTATATTTTTAAAGGTATTGAAAGCTTATATTGATATATAGTAATAAAAAATATAATTTTTAAAAAAAGGGACGCACTCTCAAGGGGATTTTTGCGCTTTTAACTTATAAAATGAAGAGAGAAATCATTTGTTTGGGATAATCACTATCTCTGCCATGTAAAATCAGCCAAACAAACGCATGTGACAGACACGGACTATATGTTCGTGAAATCGCCCTGTTTCCGCACAGGATATTCTTGATTATATGGACAAATGTGGTATGATTAATACCGACGACGTGCTGGAAAAGATGAAACAGAAGGAACGTGAAAGTCTGATTGCCAGCTGCCACAGCTATAAAATCTGGCAGTCTACGGACGGACGCTGGCGTACTTACATAGCTGATGACAGTAATCCGCATGGGAGGAAGCTCGTCATAAAGACTTCGAAGAAGACTTTGGCGGAATTCCTGATTGACCACTATCAGGCAGAATCCGAAGCAGATAAAATGAAACGATACACGCTTCGAACGCTGTATCCGAAGTGGAAAGAATATAAACGCCTCCACACGACAGCGGAAACTTATATTATGCGGATTGATACAGACTGGAAGACGTATTACATGGGAACCGAGATTATCGATATTCCCATCCAAAAGCTGGATAAGCTGACACTGGATAACTGGGCACATCAGCTGATCAAAGATCACGATATGACAAAGAACCAGTACTTTAATGTAACTGTGATTATGCGCCAGGCATTGCACTATGCGGTTGATTCAGAAATTATAGAGGTAAGTCCTTTTGATGCTGTAAAGATCGATGGAAAACGCCTTTTTCGAAAGGTGAAGAAGAAGCCGGATTATACACAGGTCTTTACGAAGGAAGAGGCTAAGCTCATGAGCGAGCTGGCGTGGGAGGACTACCACAACCATGTGAAGGTCTACGATCTTGCGCCAATCGCTCTGCTTTTCCAGATGCAGACGGGACTGCGCATTGGGGAGCTGGTTACGGTAAAATTTTCGGATATTGAGTCACCGGACTATCTCCATGTACAGCGGATGATCCGCCGCGATACGAAAGAGATTGTTGAGCATCCGAAGACAGAATGCGGTGACCGTTATGTGCCGCTGACCTCAGAAGCGAAAGCATTAATAGAGACTGCAAGAGCTCGTCAGCAGGAACTTCATGCGGAAAATGAGTATATCTTTTCCATTAATGGAAAACCGCCCACAGAACGTTCGATCGCGTCTTTGTACACTAAGTATTGCAAAAAAATGGGGATCATCCAGAAGAGTTCTCACAAGACACGTAAGACATTCATCAGCAAGCTGATTGACGGCAAGGTGAGCATCAACACAGTTCGGATGGTGGCTGGTCATTCGTCAGAGCGCACAACACTGAGAAATTATGCATTTGACTGCAGCACGGAAACAGAAAAGCTGCAGAAAATCAGGGATGCACTTAAAAATTGAGTCCTAAAATCTGAACGTGTTCATGTGAAAATCTCGGAGACAGTGTTCGGGATACCTTATTCAGAATCCTGTATTCAGGAAAGTGTATTCAGGAAAGTGTATTCAGGAAATCGTATTCAGAAAAGTGTATTCACGAATCTGTATTCACGAGAATGTATTCAAATGGGTGTATTCAAGTGTATTCAAGTGTATTCAAACTTTTATACACCCAGACACCTTTGATACACCTGCAAAGCAGGGGAAAAGAAGCAGCCAGACAGGGGCTCGAAACCCCGCAAACCCGTATAAACACTGGCTTTCCCAGACATGAAAAAAACACCGCCCCCGGTGCTCTCATTGTCATCGAAAACAGTGCTTTCCGTGCGCGATCAGGGGCTCGAACCCTGGACACCCTGATTAAGAGTCAGGTGCTCTTCCAACTGAGCTAATCGCGCATTCTTTTGTTTCCTGCAGGTAAGGAACCTGTTCCTTTTTCTTGTCCTGCAAACAAATGGTATTATAATACAAGCGTTTTGAAAATGCAACCCCCGTTTAAGAAATTTTTTATTATTTTCCGGCGTTTTTTTATGCATTTTTTATAAACGTGTTTCTTTTTGGTCTCTTTGAAGAAGCTGTTTTATTGAGTCAAGGGAGCGGGCGGCCTGTAAAAGCTTTCGGTCAAGCGCCGGCCGGTCGGCAATTATCAGATAGATTTTCTTCCTGAGCCCCTGGATACGCATAGCTGTCCTCCGGATGAATTTGGCTTTATTCTAATATATGCCTTGAAATAATCAGTTTGCAGATCGGGTTTCCGCGTTCTGAAAAGCGCTCCTCATATTCTGTCATGATGTTCCCGCGAGCCATCTCCTCATCATGGTGGAGGTCATAAGTGCATCCATCCAGACGCCATCCAGAAAGGCGCGCCTCTTCCAGGGCAAACTCAAACAGAACCCGGTTGTCTGTCTTGAATTCGACCCGGCCATCCGGCGACAGGATCTGGTCATAGCGCGCTAAAAATTCCCGTCCGGGCAAACGGCGTTTTGCGTGGCGGTCTTTTGGCCAGGGGTCGGAAAAGTTCAGATAAATGCCGGCAACTTCTCCGGGGGCAAAGACATCGGTAAGCTCCTCCGCCTCCATCCGCAGAAAAAGCAAATTGGTCAGATCGGTCCTCAGCTGTCGCTTTTCGAGCGCCCGGATGAGTACGCTGGAATATTTTTCGATGCCGATGAAATTCGCGTCCGGACGGCCTGCGGCCATCTCTGTGATAAAACGGCCTTTTCCCATGCCGATCTCCAGATAAAGGGGCCTGGTGCAGCCAAATACGGCGTCCCAATGACCCTTCTGGTCTTTCATGGTTCCCTCCGGCACGACAAACTCACTTGCGGCAATCGCCTCGCGCGCGCCCGGTATATTTCGCAGTCTCATCCTCTTCCTCCCCTGGTCCTGGCAAACCGGAGCCAGACTCTTACCATTTTGCGCAAAAAAATATTTTTATGTTTACCGACGTCTCTACAGACGTTTCCCTGGGCAGACGCCCTCCCGAGCCACAGTACGGCTGTCAAAGCGTCTTCCCAGGCCTACAGTATAGCTGTCAAAATGCCTTCCTAAGCCTACAGTATAGCTGTCAAAAGGCCTTCCCAGACCCACAGTACGGATGCCAAAGCGCCTTCCCAGACCCACAGTACGGATGTCAAAACGCCTTCCCAGGCCACAGCACAGTCGTCAAAACGCCTTCCCGATCTACAAGTACAGCCGTCAAAACGCCTTCCCAAGCCACATTACGGACGACGCGATCAGATACTGCCCCGCGTAATACAGGATATAATTGGCCGCAATCAATATCGGGCCGCTTTCTCCTTCTCCGAAATAAATTCTCGACAGCAGCAGATCAGAGAACAAAAATAACGCGCCGCCGATTCCCATAATCAGCAGTCCCAGATTTCTCTGCAGGATCGCACAGCAGAGTGTATAGGCTGCCATGAAAAACAGAACCGACCCATATATGGCCGATATGGATTTAAACCTTCCATAGTTCAGGTGCATCGGCTTTTCTCCGACGTAAACAAACACGAGCGCGAACAGTGCTCCCAGAAGCCCCACGGATACAGCCGCAGGCAGGATGCCGACGGTAAACATGACTGCGGCAATATAAAAACAATGGCCGACAAGGAACACCAGAAAGCCCATCATTGTCCAGATATCTGAATCATCCGGGTAAAGGACTTTCAGATCCAGCCAGATATCGCCCAACAGCCCGAGCAACAGCCCGCCCCCGACGAAAACGGCAAACCGCAGGTGACTGTGTTCCACCAGAAGTGCCGCTCCCAGTGTCATCATAAAAAAGAAGCTGGTAAATGACTTCATGACCGTAGCCTGCCAGCTGGGTTCACGGACTCTCATGGCAAGCATCAGGATCAGATAGATCAGCCCGGCAGCCAATACCACATAATACATTAACACGGCAATACATCCCCTCTCGTATGCCCTGTTGTCGGGAAATATACATCAATCGGACAGGGGGTGTTTCCCCTGTCCGCCGCGCAGGGCGCTGTGTGCCAGTGGCACTCGTTTAGCCCTCGCCAGGTGGCATCCCGCATCTCATGCGGGATATTCGCCGACCAAAGCGAAGTGTAGAGGCTTATGACGCACGCAAAGCTGTCAAAATTCCTTTCACGCCCCTGCGTATCATAGATCGGATAGGGGGAGTTCTCTCACCCTATCCGCCTGCGCCGGCCGCGTGTGGCGTAAGCCACAAAACACCTTACGCGGCCGTGTGCATAAAAGGGCGCCGCGCCAGGTAACGCGGCACCCCTGCTTCCTATAATTTGATTTAGTAATTCTCTGCCCGTAACTCGAAGTAGCTCTGCGGATGGCTGCATACCGGACATACCGCAGGCGCCTTTGTGCCTACTACAATGTGTCCGCAGTTGCGGCACTCCCAGACCTTTACCTCACTCTTCGCGAATACCTCAGCCGTCTCTACGTTCTTGAGCAGTGCACGGTAGCGCTCCTCGTGGTGCTTCTCAACAGCCGCTACCAGACGGAACTTCGCCGCGAGAGCCTTGAAGCCTTCCTCCTCTGCTGTCTTTGCGAAGCCTTCATACATATCTGTCCACTCGTAATTCTCACCCTCTGCAGCTGCAAGGAGATTCGCCGCCGTGTCGCCGATGCCGTCGAGTTCTTCAAACCACATCTTAGCGTGTTCCTTTTCATTGTCAGCGGTCTTCTGGAAAAGTGCCGCGATCTGCTCATACCCTTCCTTCTTCGCTACCGACGCAAAATAGGTGTATTTATTTCTCGCCTGGGATTCGCCTGAAAAAGCCGCTTCAAGATTCTTTTCAGTCTGTGTTCCTGCATACTTGTTCATAAAATTTTCTCCTCCAATTTGTAATTTTTCCATAGTTAAGAGTTCCATAGCTGCACAATCTGGGAGATCGCCATATGGGAAATTACCCCACAGCCGCTGCAGCGTCTTCCAACGGCGCTGCTTCCGATGCTGACGGGAGCTTGCTGCCTGGCATTTTGCTGACAGACACATTGGCGCCCGACGCTCTGCCGATGGAAACATTGCTGCCCGGCATCCTGCCGGCGGATACATTACTGTCCGACATCCTGCCGGCGGACGCATTGCTGCCCGGCATCCTGCCGACGGACGCATTGCTGCCCGGCACTTTGTCTGCAGATGTTTTGCTGCACTGTTCGCAGACATAAATCAGTTGCAGGTCATAAGACTGCAGCTTTACTCCGGCGGAGCGTTCAAACAGGTCGGTCAGATCCTCCAGCATCAGATCCTTGATCCTTCCGCAGACGCTGCAGACCATATGATCATGGCGCCTGGTTTTGTCAAAGCGAACAGATTTTCCATCGACAGACAGCCTGCGTATCAGTCCTTCGTCCGCAAGGGTGTTCAGATTGTTGTACACAGTTGCCATGGACATCCTCCGTCCGGCGGCACGGATCTGCTGATAGATCTCCTCCGCCGTAGGATGATTATTTGCTTTTGTAACGATATCTAAAATAATCTTCCTGTTCTCTGACATATACGCCTCCCAAATTTAGAATTATTCTAATTCAAGATTGCATATTTGTCAAGTACTTTCTGGATATTTTTGAATATTTTTCTTCAGGCTATTTTCTTCAGGCTATTTTTCTTCAGGGAATGTCAGTGTTTCTCTGTCTGGCGGATATCTCAGACAAAGGCGTTCCGTTCTGCGTCGTACTCATAATCTGCCGCCCGGAGTTTTTCTACTATTTCTCCGCGCGGAACCCCCAGCCCCGCGCAAAGGTCGTCAAGCGACGCATAATTATCGCGAAGCTGGGTGTTTATATAGCTCAGCAGGATCATCGGGTCATTGGGAAGCTCCATAATATTTTCTCCTCATCATCATTATTCTTATTTTTCCGGTCTCACCCGCACGGCTATGTCTTATCCCACGGTCTCCACCACTTCCCGCACGGCTATGTCTTATCCCACGGTCTCCACCACTTCCCGCACGTCGGCGGTCAGATGTCCGTCTCTGGTCGCAAAGACGATCGTATCGTCCGGGCCGGCCTTGCCGGAAAGGATGAGCCGCGCGGCCAGGGTCTCCACGTTCTTCTGCAGGAACCGCTTCAGCGGGCGGGCGCCGTATACTGGGTCGTAGCCGCCCTCGATGATCCAGGCCTTCGCGTCCGGCGCGAGCTCCAGGCGGATGTCCTGCGAAGCCAGGCGGCGGTTCAGGTCGTCCATCATCAGGCCGATGATATTCCCGATGTTGTCCTTTGTCAATGGCTTAAACATGATAATCTCGTCGAGGCGGTTCAGGAATTCCGGCCGGAAGCTTGCGCGCAGCTGATTCATCACCTGATCCTCACAATCCTTCCGGATACTGCCGTCCGGCTCAATACCTTCGAGCAGGTACTGGGAACCGATGTTGGATGTCATGATCAGAATCGTGTTTTTGAAATCCACCGTGCGTCCCTGGGAATCGGTGATGCGCCCGTCGTCCAGCACCTGCAGCAGCACGTTAAAGACGTCCGGATGGGCTTTTTCCACCTCGTCAAAGAGGACGACGGAATAGGGCTTGCGGCGCACCGCCTCGGTCAGCTGGCCGCCCTCCTCGTAGCCCACGTATCCGGGAGGCGCTCCGATCAGACGGGAGACTGAATGCTTCTCCATATATTCACTCATATCAATGCGAACCATATTCTGTTCGTCGTCAAACAGACTCTGGGCCAGCGCCTTTGCGAGCTCCGTCTTGCCGACGCCGGTCGGCCCCAGGAACAGGAAGGAGCCGATCGGCTTGGACGGATCCTTGATGCCGGCCTTGGAGCGGAGGATCGCCTCGGTCACCTTCTGTACACCGTCATCCTGCCCGACAACACGTTTATGAAGCTCGTCATCCAACGCCAGAATTTTCTCACGCTCACCCTGGGTCAGCTTCGCCACCGGGATCCCGGTCCAGCGGGAAATGATCCTGGAAATCTCTTCCTCTGTCACGCTCTCATGGACAAGCGACATGTCGCGCTCCTGCACGGTTTTTTCCTCGATTTCCAGCTGCTTCTGCAGCTTCGGCAGCTCGCCGTACTGCAGCTTCGCCGCCTTCTCCAGGTCATAATTGCGCTGTGCCAGCTCGATTTCTTTATTCATCGCCTCGATCTGCTCACGGAGCGAAGAAAGGTTCTCGACCGCCTTTTTCTCATTGTCCCACTGCGCCTTGCGCGTATTAAATTCATCGCGGAGCTCGGCCAGCTCGCGCTGCAGCTCTTTGAGCCGCTCCTGGCTCGCCCGGTCAGTCTCCTTTTTCAGGGCGGCCTCCTCAATCTCCATCTGCATGACGCGCCGCTGCAGCTCATCCAGCTCCGTCGGCAGAGAATCCAGCTCTGTCTTGATCAGGGCGCAGGCCTCGTCCACGAGGTCAATCGCCTTGTCCGGCAGGAACCGGTCCGAAATATAACGGTGGGAAAGGGTCGCGGCCGCCACAAGCGCACTGTCCGTGATCTTTACGCCGTGGTACACCTCGTACCGGTCCTTTAAACCCCGCAGGATGGAAATCGTATCCTCCACGGTCGGCTCGTCGACCAGCACCGGCTGGAACCGCCTCTCCAATGCCGCGTCCTTTTCAATATATTTGCGGTATTCATCGAGCGTGGTCGCGCCGATACAGTGCAGCTCACCGCGGGCCAGCATGGGCTTGAGCATATTCCCGGCGTCCATCGAGCCTTCCGTCTTTCCCGCACCGACGATCAGATGCAGCTCATCAATAAACAGGATAATCTCGCCCTCGCTCTTGCGCACCTCTTCAAGCACGGCCTTCAGGCGCTCCTCAAACTCGCCGCGGTATTTCGCGCCGGCCACCAGCGCTCCCATATCAAGCGAAAAAATCTTTTTTTCCTTCAGCCCCTCCGGCACATCGCCGCGCACAATCCGCTGCGCCAGCCCTTCTACCGCCGCCGTCTTGCCGACGCCCGGCTCGCCGATCAGCACAGGGTTGTTCTTCGTCTTGCGGGAAAGAATCCGGATAATATTCCGGATCTCTGTATCACGCCCGATCACGGGGTCAAGCTTCTGATTTCTGGCTTTTTCTACCAGATCCTCCCCATATTTGTTCAGCGTATCGTAGGTTCCCTCCGGATTGTCCGTCGTCACGCGCTGATTGCCGCGCACGGTCGAGAGCGCCTGGAGGAAGCGCTCCTTCGTAATGCCAAACTCCCTGAAAAACTTCTTCATAGAAGGGCTCTGGTTATCAAGCAGTGACAAAAACAGGTGCTCCACCGACACATACTCGTCGCCCATCTGCTTCGCCACGTCCTCCGCATTTGTCAGAGCCTTATTTAAATACTGGCCGATATACGGATTCCCGCCGGATACCTTTACCTTCTCGTTCAGCGCCTGTTCCAGCCGGTTTTCAAAGTATTCCTTCTGGATATCCATCTTCTCGACCAGCTTGCTGATCAGGCTGTCCTCCTGGTGCAGCAGCGCATAGAGCAAATGCTCCTCCTCAATCTCCTGATTTCCAAAATCATATGCAATCTTTTCAAGGTCCTGAACCGCCTGTATCGATTTCTGTGTAAATTTCGAAATATTCATAAAATCCCTCCTCACTTTGCGGATCTGCAAAAAGCCCACCCACGTAAAATATTGCTTCCTGCATCACACGGTGCCGCAGCTCTCTTCTGCAAAACAGCTGCCTCTCACACGATATCCGGCAAATGCTGTGGCATCCATTTCTCTGTTTCACAAATGCTGTGGCATCCGCTTCTCTGTTTCACATGCACTATAACACCGATTGTTAGCCAAGTCAAGTGGTGAGTGCTAAAAATATTTTAAAAAAATAGCGGCATCAGGCGCTTCACCTTGTACCGCTTTTTCTCTTTCTGCGATATTGAATCTGCCGTCCATTGACCTGCCAGTTTTCCGTGATCATTTCCAGATTCCCATCCTCTGTCACCTTCCGGAATCCCAGAAAAGAATTCAGATTCCGCCCGCAGCCCGGACATTCCACTCTGACGCCAAAATTGGTGGTATACTCAACCACATCCTTCCTGACCACCCCGCGTGAGAAAAATGTCAGAAACATGCTCTTATCAAATGGAAGGAAGTCCGGCGCGTCAGCAAGATAGTCCTCCGGATTGAGAGAGCCCTCCAGATACTGTTTCCGCTCCTCTTCCTTTCCTTTTCCATCATAATCGGCAAAAAGGCTGCCCTGCACATGAATCCCATTGATGTTCAGCCGTCGCCCTGCTTTATTCTGATCCGGCAGCGCCAGTAAACATCTTACAAAAAAATCATAATTTTGTTTCATTGTAAGAGTGACAGTCAGTTCCTCTGTAAGCTTCTTCTTTTCTTCCTCACACTCCGCTATTTTCGTATTAATATCCCGCATCAGCTTCGCATAGACAGACGCCACAGATGCCGGCACAGTCTCAGACTGGCTTTCCGACGCGGATGGCGACGTATTCTCCGCTGTCAGGGGCGATGTTCCTTTCGATGCAGGGGGCGATGCGCTCTCCGCTGACAGAGGCGATCTCCCTTTCGGCCCAGAGAACGATACGTTCTCCCCTGCCAGAGGCAAT
>JAJQBS010000057.1:50008-58462 GCA_021203145.1 Lachnospiraceae bacterium
AGGCGATCTCCCTTTCGGCCCAGAGAACGATACGTTCTCCCCTGCCAGAGGCAATATCTCTTTCGATGCGGAGGGCGTCGTGTTCTCCCCTGCCAAAGGCGATCTCCCTTTCGACGCTTCTTCCCTTGCCGGCTGAGACATCTTGTCCGGTGAAATTTTCTCCAGCCTGGACCGCACTGCCGCGAGCTGCCCGGTCAGTGTCCCGATGCGTTCCTCCAGTGCGTCAATCTGCAAAAAATGCGATCCGGTGCCGCCTAATGATTCATACACGTCGCTGTACGCTTTTCGAAAATCACAGGCAAATGTACATTTCTCTCCCTTTTTCTGATAATCATATTTCATTCGGTAGAGCATTTCCATAAAGCTCTGCTCCAAAGCCGTCTCATGAAGAATCCTGGAATCGCGGCATCCTTCAGAAGCGGCCAGCTCCGACTGCGACAGCCTGCCGGACTTTCCCTCATGTCCCTTATATTTATTCTCACAGCGCCAGACGCTGTAGCTGATGGCGTACTGCTCAGAAAAACTCTTTGCCTCCTCTCCAGTCACTCCTTCAGCCGCAAGGGAACGCGCATCGGAATATCGTTCTATTACAGCCGAATACCCAAACCGCTGAAGGCTCCCGCCGCAATATCCGCAGGTCAGCCTTCCAAACACTGTCCCGGACTTTCTGGTTTTTATCTGCGGATTCCGGGGACCAAAATTGCGTACCATCGCCTGAACCCGATCCCACAGATCTCTGTCAATAATCGCAGCATGATGATTTGTCTGATAATACTTCGGAGCCTGCCCGGTATTTGCCACCGGCATATAGCTGGAAGCGCTCACGGTCTTCTGCATCTCCACATCACCGGCATACTTTTCATTCCGCAGAACCCCTATGACCGTATCCGCCCGCCATACCGAGCCAGCGACCGTCTCCACGCCTGCTTTATTTAAATTCCGTGCAATCTGATTTGCACTCATCCCCTCCACAAAAGAGTTAAAAATATATCGTACAGTCCCGGCCTGTTCCTCATTAATAATCCAGGTACGGCCATCCTCCGCAAAATCGTATCCCAGCATCCGATTCAGATTGGCCCTCGGCTTTCCAGATGCAAAATTCTTTCGAATCGCCCGATGAATCGCCTGGGCGTGCTCACGATGCTTCTTTTCCTCAAACGCCGCAATCACATCTAATAGCTTTTGGTCTTCTTCACTGAATGTATCAATATTCTCTCTGGAAAACATCACGCCAATATGGTTTACCCCAAGTGTCCGGATCGCCGAGAGCGCTGCCCCCGTACTGCCGCCGAAGGAGCTCACGGATTCCGCAAGGATATAATCAAAACAGTTCCGGGCAGCATCCGCCATCATCCGGTCAAACTGCGCAAGGTTTGAATCCTCCTCCTGATACACGGCGACCAGCATGTATTCTCCTGCAGCATCCACCGCCTGCATCTCGCAGGGCTCTTCCTGCACAGACTGGCATAAGATTTCTCCGCACAGTTCCTCCTGCGCAGATCGGCATAGAGTTTCTCTACCCAATTCCTCCTGCGCAGAATAGCATGAAGTTTCCCGACGGTACATAGCAATACGAATCGGAACATGCGCAGCATATGCAGGCCGCTTTGTCAGTTTCATCCGGCATCCTCCTGTAATCACTTTAACGAGCCTGCAGGTACCTGGTCAGACATTTTTATTTCGGTCTTTGCAGAATCAAACCAAAGAATTGTGAATTGTCTTTTGCAGACAGTGACCGAGATCATGAGCGATGAGAGGCGCTCGTTATTCAAACCGTTCCAAAACGCTTCCCACCCATCTAAGGCACACAGCCATTGATACGTTTCTCTCCTGGCCGCCGCACTTCTGGCAAGCCCCTCCCAGTAAGTCTTCTTCTGGTCTGCCAGCTCCAAAAGAGCACTTTCCCTGGCCGCCAGGCCATCCAGTTCCTTACCGTTCTCCTCTAATGCTTCTTTAAGAGCCGCCAGGCTCTCTTCTTTGAAATCCTCTTCCCCCAGAACCTCTAGCCGCACTGCCTGTGCGTCAATCCGCATCTGCGTTATCCGTGCAGCGTCCTTCAGAGCCTCTGCTTTTTCCCGGATTCCCTGTATCTGCGACCGGATGCCGCTCTGCTCCCGATATTCAAAGCCCTGATACTCCTCCAGAAGCGACGCTATCCGAGGTATAAAACCATTCTGACCATCCCGGTCATCCTCTTGACCATCCTGGCCATCCTCGCAGCTCACACCAAACTTTTCAGCCAGAGCCGTTTTCACAACCCTTACAACCGTCTCCTCACTCACACTCTCAGCCGTACAGACTACCAGTCCATTGTTCAGGCGGGTTGACGGGCATACCCAGACCGGCCGGATTCTGCGATTAATCACATGAAAAAAACGCCCGCACTCTCCGCAGATAATCTTCCCGGAGAACACAGGCGGTTTGTCAAATTCGTTTTCCGCTCCATCATCTTCACCTGCTTCTGCGATCGCGTCCGATCCATCATATTCACCCGTCCTGGCAGCCAAACCACGTCTTCTCGCAGAAACAGCTGCATGCGCTGCGTCAAACAGCTCCCCGCCCACAATCGCATCCTCTTTATACCGCTCCAGATTAATCATCTGCCTGATCCGCTGTGCCGTCCATCCGGTATATAAATCCTCCTTCAGAGCGCCGCTCCCCGCACCCGTGCCAATTCTCCTCCGTCTCCTTTTCGGTGCAGGGACACCCTCTGCGTTTAAAGCCTTAGCCACATCTGCAAAAGGCACGCCCTCCGCAACCAGACGGAAAATCCTTCTCACCACCTTCTCTTCTTCTTCTACAATTACAAGCTTCCGGCACGAATACCCATCCTTTGTTGTCTCAAAGGCGTCCTCTCCATCTGCGTAGCGATATCCATAAATCACATGATTCGGCCCAACACCGCTGCTGCGCCGCTTTCTGATTACCCTCCTTCTGATCTCACCGCGGCTGCGCTTTTCCTCTTTCTGAAAAACCTCAAGCCCAGCCAGCGTATCCGCATTCGCCCAGAGCGCAGTATCCAGTTCCTCCTCCTCAAACCACACCGACACGTTACACTCCCCAAGAAACCGAAGCGCAGCA
Organism: Lachnospiraceae bacterium; assembly: GCA_021203145.1. Lineage (GTDB taxonomy): Bacteria > Bacillota > Clostridia > Lachnospirales > Lachnospiraceae > Choladousia. Next base: position 53,090 of record JAJQBS010000057.1, read on the forward strand.
AGAAATCCGGCAGTATCCGAAGCAAAATCCGACACAGATCTGCAGACAATGCGGTCAATCTTATTAAGAGAACAGTCAGATAACAGACGTTCATAATTCGTCCTGATACCACCTGCCAAAGTATCATAATCATAATAAATGTCTGTCAGGGAACATCCCTGCACAGAACTGAAAAATTCTACATAATGAGAAAGATCCGCTTCGTCAGATACACCCTCAGAAAGAAGAACATAAACAGCCACGCGAACCGTTTTCGAATCCTTTCCTTCTACAGGCATCGTGAAATTTGACAACTGAGGCATTCATAATCCCTCCTGGCAAAATCCTCTGTTACTTAAAATGCAGACAACAGGCGCAAAACTCCCTCGCCGGGTGGCATCCCACGCTTCGCATGGGATAGCCCTGCCCGGCTCTGTGCATAAAAATAAGAGCCGCCGTGGCTCTTATTTTTCAAATCCTGATTCTGCTTTTCCCAAACTATTTCTTCCAGAGTTCCCTCTCCATTTCCAGAAAACTCCCATCTGTTTTCTGCTGCTGTTGTCGTTTCCAGGTAATCGTGTTTGTCCATGGCACGTTCGATACCCTGACGTCGCGAACACAAATGCAGTCAAAACAGAAACAGACTACGCAATTCCAAACCTGACCTTCAGCGCAAGAAGTTCCTGCTCTGCCAGATCCGCCCGCTGACGTTCCATTTCAGTAAGCTTCCTCTCTTCTCTCCGGCCTTCTTCCAGTCCTTCTTTCCATCCCTCGTTTCTACTGTCATCCATCCATTCCCTGAGTGCCTGACACATATTGTAATTCTCCCCTTTCTTTTTTTTAATAGCTGGTCGTCCTGATCTTCTCAAGCTCTGAAGAGTGTGCGAGATCCGTGATTGCGCTGACAGCTGTCTCGGACACATTGGAGAATGCGTTCCTGTTCTTTTCTATAAACGTCCGGAGGCATTCTTTCTGCCGCGCGTACTTCACAAAGCCGAATACTACACGCAGTTCATCACTGTATGCGTCAAGCTCAGATTCGCTAACATGTGGAAACGCCCCCTCACTTCATTCGGCGGCAAGTCGCCCTGGCTATTTAAAGACGCTTCGCGTGAGCCAGGGCTCATCCGGTGAATATCCAGAAAATGCATATTATAGTCTGGCGCATACAGCCCCCAATCGTTTCCGGCAAACATGTCCGACAGCCGCCTTGGCCCCCGCCAGGGCTCCTCGCCCCAATAGACCACAAGAGTGATGCACGGCATGAGCCGGTCGTTTTCGTAAAAATGGTCAAGGTACTCTCCGCCGGAAGGAGACAATCCCATATCACCAACTGTTCCCCCGGATTTCTTTCTCTTCAGAAGCTGCTTTTCTGTGCTAAATTCAATTATCTGCAGCTTCCGTTCACTGTAATTATCTTTATCGTGACGTCAATCGGACTCTTCCTCTTCCAATAAACTCCCTCTTACGTGATATCTCATCCGGCTCCTTCTGTCACTCTACTTCTTCAATACCTTACATATTTTCCCACAGAACGCAATCCCATATTCCTCGATCTTATTAATCTGGAAACCGAGAAAATATTCATTGTAATCCATGTCCTTAATCTGCCGGCATGCTTCCCCGGCCTTGGCCTGCAGTTTTCCCGCATCTTCGGTGTGCTTTACTTCAATAATGACACCTGAATTATTCAAACGATTGATAATGATGATATCCGCACGCCCTTTCCCGGCTTCTCTATTGGACTTTACAAGCCAACCCGGACGTCCCTGCACCATGCCGAGCAGCAGCATGTGGTAACTTGATTCCTTCTGCTCCTCTGAATTACCGCCATCCATAAAGCTGATGGATTCCTTCAGACAGAGATTGATACAATCTTCTATCTTATCTGCCATCCCATCATCAAATGCCTTATACAAATCCTGCAGGCCGCCTTCTATTCTCCTTAAAAACCATTTCTGTACCTGCTCTCTGAATACGCGGCGTATTTCGCGGTTGGGTATAGCCAGACGCCAGGTTTCATCTTGATTTCGCCCGCGCTGTGTAAGATACCCTGTGGTAAACAGGACACTCCAGAGATTGTCTATCCCACTGTAGATGTCTTTATAGGTAAATTCGAAAGAGAGCGGTTTATCTATGGTTTTCCCCTCAGAGAGAACCTCCAGATCATAGCGAGTATTTTCACCTGTCTTTTCTATAAAACGGTAGATCGTATCATTTTCACTCATGTTTGCCCAGTAGTTTTTCGGTTCCCGGTCCGATGAGGCAAGAAGCTGTCGGCACCAGTTGATCACATCCCAGGGACAGTAGATGTCAGTGATTCCAATGCGGTAGCCGTCATACCAGTCCTTCGTGATATCATAATACTGGCTTAAATCATAATCCTCCAGAAGTTTTTGTACTTCCTGATCGGTAAATCCAAACCATTCGTCACACACCTCATCCATCAGCGTGTACATGGTTGGATTGTTTAAATCCGAGAATAGACTTTCCTTGGAAACACGCATACAGCCTGTCAAAACGGCAAAATGCAAAGAACTATTTGATTTTAATGCGTAACCGAATATCTGGCGAATCAACAGGGTCATTCGTTTATAATAATCATTTTCATAAGCTTTCTGAAGCGGTGCGTCATATTCATCAATCAGAATAATAACCTTTTTGCCATAATGCCTGCTCAACAGAGAAGACAGATCATAAAGACTGCTGTCTATGAGACCATTCCCATTAATAAGCCTTAACAAATCGTCTTTATCAAACACATTCAGCCTGTCACTGTCCATAAGAAAAGAGAAGCGTCTGGCTTCTGTCTGGATGATTTTCCAGATATTTGCTTTTGCCTCTTCATATGTGTCTCCATTCACCTGCTTCAGCGATATAGAAATAACCGGAAACTGCCCCATATACTTTTCGCAAAGTTCGGTTTCTTTTGAGATTTCCAGACCATCAAAGAGGCTTTTATCCGTACCGATTTCAAAGAATCTCTGGAGCATGCTAATGTTTATGCTCTTACCGAACCGGCGTGGCCGAGTGAAAAGGTTCACCAACCCCCAGTTATTTAACAGTTCTTTTATCATTCCGGTCTTATCAATATAATAAAAATCGTCTGTCCGAATTGTGGCAAAATCATCAATACCTATCGGCATTCTTTTTTTATCAGCCATGCTGCTCACCTCTGCTTTCCTGACATGAATAAAGGGATAAGGGATCTATCAAACTGCCTATATTGTCACCTATATAAGTTTTCTCACATTTGATTTTTTAGTGTACCATATCCCACCATCATTCACAAGCAGAATTTCATAACCTTCGCCGGTTTTATCAGCGGTCACCCCGACCGCAAATGAAAACCCCTTTATGATTGTCATCGTAATCGGCGCACGAGAAGATGACGAAGTATACGACATCGCAAAACAAAGAGCCACAAAGCAAATCAAATACTGTATCTATTTCAAGTCGCTTTTCACAGCACCTTCTCGACAAACTCCATCAAACTCTCACAAGTCATGTCCTGCTCAAAATCGTAGCCCCTCTTACTGTCAGTTCCCTCACCAACAAGCAACACTGTTTTACACCCGGCATTCTTCCCAGCTTTCACATCATGCTCACTATCACCAACCATCCAACTTTGACTCAAATCAATATTAAAATCTTCTGCAGCTTTCATTATCATCCCCGGCTTTGGTTTCCGACAGTCACAGTCAAATTTCAATTCTGGGACTTCATCTTCATAACCACTGTGCGGATGGTGCGGACAGAAATAGATGCTGTCCAAATATGCCCCTCCTAACCCCAAAAGCGTCTCCATCTTATTGTGTATCTCGTCCAATTTTTCAAATGATACTTCTCCTCGCGCAATTACTGGCTGATTGGTAATGACAATGGCAAGATAACCAGAAGCATTAATCTTTTTAACAGCATTAGCCACCCCAGGAATTAGTTCAAATTCGTCTAAATCTCTTAAAAATCCCACATAGTTATTTATAGTACCATCCCGGTCAAGAAACACAGCTTTCTGCTTGTTCCGCAGATTTTTGCTCGTCACTCTTCCAGATTTGAAGTCCTCCGCCACAGAATAATACCGTTCTGGGGTTCCCATGTCTTTCACATACTCTGGACTATCATAGCAAAACATCTTACCTGTTCCAACCAGCGCTCTAAGAAGCTGCCGATCCAGATCAATCTTTGGTGTATCCGGTTTATTCCGCAAAATGGACGGGGATATTACATGCAGGCCGGCATTCACTCTGTTTTTATAATACTTTGGTCGCTCATCCTCTTTCGACAGCCAAGATAAAACCATGTGGTTATCATTAGCAATGATAAGTCCGCTATCATAAGGATGACTATTCGGGTGTGTGAAGAGTGTTACCGTGGCATTATGTGACTTATGGAAATCCACCATACGATTGAAGTCTATATCAAAGATAGCATCGGCGTTTAAAAGCAGGAAATCATCTTGTAAATCGAGCTGAAATAGAGCACCAGCATTGCCGAGAGGTGTTTCCTCGACAAAATAAGAAATATCTACACCAAATGGCTCTCCTGTAGCAGGGGATATCTTGTTTCCATCTCCGAAGTAGTCTACAATCAGATCAGCCTTATACCCTACTGTGAGGACAATATCAGTAAAGCCCTGACCACGAAGGCAGTAAATCTCCCTCTCAAGCACAGGCATTCCATCTATCTCAATCATCGGCTTCGGAATGTCAGGAGCGATTTGTGAAATCCGTGTCCCCCTGCCTCCGGCCATTATTACTGTTTTCATTCTACTCAGTCCTTATCCTTGCTGAAGAAGTGATCCTCCAACATTAAGCACCAACAATGGTACACAGGCAAATGAAGCTCCTGAATCATATAGGTTTCCGTCTCTGGAACCATCACTGCCACATCAGCTACTTCTGCCAACTCTCCGCCTTTTGCTCCTGTAAGACCAATAACCTTAATACCGAGAGCTCTTGCAACCACTGTGGCGTTCATGACATTTTTGCTGTTACCGGATGTGGAAATACCCAAAAACGCGTCACCTGAGCGGCCAAATCCATATAGTTGCTGTGCAAATACTCCAAGCCCATCCACATCATTTATGTATGCGGTGGTCAACGCTTCGTGCGCCACCAGAGGAATAGCCATCAGGCCGCATTCCAGATTTTTCGCAAGCTCCGGTCCTCTGTCTGGATCAATGTCGGCAAGCTTCTCAGCAAAATCAGTTGGAACATTACGAGGAGTTTTAAACCTCTTCATCAGTTCTCCAGCAATATGTTCTGAATCTGCTGCCGATCCGCCGTTACCAGCAATCAAGAGTTTTCCGCCATTTGTATACACTTCCTCCATGATAAGATCCTAAAAGTCGGGAAACCTGCACTCAAATCCCCTGCCGCCGGGGATTCCTCA
>JAJQBS010000006.1:0-8515 GCA_021203145.1 Lachnospiraceae bacterium
GAGGAATCCCCGGCGGCAGGGGATTTGAGTGCAGGTTTCCCGACTTTTAGGTTCTGATAAGAACGGCAATATTTTTTGCCGTTTGCCATAGCATAACCAATTCTCAATTTTTTATTCAAAATTGCTTGTATCAGTCACCGGAACATGATAAAATACTACCTATGGTATTTCGATTATGAGAGAGGTAAGCTTTCTTGGTTAAACATAAAAGGAAAAGAAAAATCACCAAATACCGGCGGTACCCTTATTTCAATATCGGCACCCTGTTATTTGGCCTGGTTTTTATTTACATGATTATTATGATGGTGATGTATGTGACAGAGACACACATCACCTCCTATGAAGTCAAAAAGGGGACGATCTCCGGAAATTACCGCTATGATGCCCTTGCCCTGCGGGAAGAGACGGTCGTCACAGCCACGCAGTCCGGCAGTGTGCGGTATTTTGAACGCGAGGGTGCGAAGACATCGGCTGGCAGCACAGTCTGTGCAATTGACGAATCTGGGAGTACTATCGTTCAGTCGATCAGTGATTTTTCCATGACATCGGATGACGAAGACCGGCTGAGGGAGCTTTTATCCAGCTTTACGATTAATTTTTCTCCGAATAATTTCCAGAGAACCTATGATCTGAAATCCAGTGTAGAGGGTCTTATTTCAGAAGTGATCGAAGAAAATTCTGACAGCTCCTCGACCACGCGCAATGCCTGTTATGCCCCTGCGTCAGGATTTGTCCTGTACAAAATAGATGGCTTTGAAGATACGGAGGAATCCGAGCTTACCTCCTCCATGTTTTCACAGAGCAACTATTCCGTGACAAATCTTCGCAGCCAGGGGACAGTTTCCGCGGGAGATACGCTTTTCAAGCTGGTGACCAGTGAAGAATGGGCGCTCTATTTTCCGTTGGACGCCAGTCTTGCTACGGAGCTGGCGGATTCATCCACCATCAAATTCCGGTTTTTAAAGGATAACGTCACGTTTACCTCTTCCTTTTCGATCATTACGAATGGGGATGAGACGTTCGGCAAGATTACGCTTGATAATTCGCTGGTCAGATATGTCACGGACCGCTATCTTGAGATTGAGCTTGTGATGAATAAAAAATCCGGACTGAAGGTTCCGATTTCTGCGATTTCCTCCCGCTCTTTTTATAAGATACCGGAGGAGTACGCGATTGTGAATGAAGACACGGAGGATGAGATCACTCTGATCGTGGAGAGCTTTGCAGAGGATGGATCCTCTACCGTCCGGTATGTGACAGCCACGGTATACAGTTACTCGGATGGATATTACTGGGTAGATCAGGAGCTGCTTTCGGAGGATGATTACCTGCGGATCGAGGGATCCTCTACCAGAAAACGTCTTTCGGAAAACGATATAGAGACGCTGTACGGAGTCTATAATATCAATAAGGGGTATGCCGTGTTCCGTGAGATCACGATTATTGATCAGAATGAGGAGTACTGCATCGTCGAAAGCAACAATACCTACGGCCTTGCCGCTTACGACTATATTGCACTGGACGCGCCCCAGGTGACGGACGACCAGATTGTTTATTAAGTGAAACGGCACCTGCCGTTTACCATAAATTTTTTGAGGTGACTGCAAAATGCTGAAAGAAAATTTACAGGAAGTAGAAGGACGTATTGCGGACGCCTGTGCGCGCTCCGGGCGCAAGCGGGACGAGGTTCTGCTGGTCGCTGTCAGCAAGACAAAGCCGGTGGAGCTGATCCGTGAAGCCTATGAAGAGGGAATTCGTGATTTTGGAGAAAATCACCCGCAGGAGATTCGTGAAAAATATCCATCCTTTCCACCAGATACCCGCTGGCATATGATCGGGCATCTTCAGACCAACAAAATCAAGTACATCATTGAGCGCGCATGCATGGTTCACTCCGTTGATTCGATTCATCTGGCCGGGGCACTCAGCCAGGCAGCACTTGGCAAAGGACTGGTTATGCCGGTACTGGCAGAGGTGAATATGGCGAAGGAGGATTCCAAGTACGGCGTAATGCCGGAGGACGCGGAAGATTTTATCCGCCAGATCGCGGCACTGGAAGGGATACGGGTCGAAGGACTGATGACCATTGCGCCTTATACGGACCAGGCAGAGGATAACCGCATATATTTCCGCGAGATGAAGAAATTATTTGTTGACATTAAGGGTAAAAACATTGATAATGTGAATATGTGTCATCTCAGCATGGGGATGACAGGGGATTTTGAAGTGGCCATAGAGGAAGGCGCCACAATGGTCCGTGTGGGTACGGGCATATTTGGCGCACGCTCTTAACTTTCTTACCCGGTTCTGCGCATAAAATGGGAGACGAAAAAATGAGTGTTATCGACAGGTTTCTTAATGTAATGAAAATGAATGATGATGTCCTGGAGGAGGAATTCCTGGACGATGAAGATGAGGACGAAGATTACGACGAGCCGGAAGAGGAGCGTCCGAAAAAGCGGATCATGAGTAAATTCAGGGATGAGGAGGATTATGCCTCCCGCCAGGCATCCGCCAGGGCAGAGCAGGCAGCGAGGGAAGAGGCCGCCGCTGCCGGACCGACCTCGACGGCTGCAAAGCAGAGCAGGCAGCGCACCGCCTCCCGCAGCAGCAGTAAGATTTCGCCCATGCGCACCAACGGCACTTCAAGGCGCTCCGGCAGCATGGAGGTCTGCGTGATCAAGCCCAAAAGCATCGAGGATTCCCGAGAAGTGACGGATACGCTGCTTGACGACTGTACGGTGATCCTGAATATGGAAGGGATTGATTTTGAGCTGGCGCAGCGCATTATAGACTTTGCATGCGGCTCCTGTTATGCGATCCATGGCAAGCTTCAGAAGGTGAGTAATTATATTTTTATCATCACGTCTTCCAATGTTGACATCTCCGGCGATTTCCAGGAGATGATGGGTGGTGCATCCTACGACCTGCCTTCCTTCGGGACTTCCTTTTAAGCATCCGATGTGAATTTCTTTTATGTATCCGATGCGAATGCACTGCAGCGTAAATTGATGAACGGTCATTTCCTGTCGTTTCAGCAGCCGGATGCGGGCAAAGAGAAAGCAGACAGCCATGGAAAAAGACGACTTACTAGCGAAAAGGATTCAGGATCTGGCAGCCTCCGCGCAAAACAGAGGCTGCGTTCTGTTTTCCGATTTTCTGAATCTAAACGAACAGAATATCTGCCATCAGACCCTGCATAAGCTTTCCTGGGTCAGCTGGGAGGCCTTTGGCGGTTATGAGGAAGCGGAGCGCCGCATGGCAGCTTTTATCCCGGACTCACCGCTGTGGGAAAAGGACACCGACGATTCCTGCGCCGTATCGCCATCTGGAACAGTCTATCCGATTCATTGTATCCATATCTGCCCGCGTGCCCCCAGATTCGCCGAGGCGCTCAGCCACCGGGATATTCTTGGGGCACTTATGCATCTGGGGATCGAACGGTCGACGGTCGGGGACATTGCAGTCACGGAAAAAGAAGCCTGGCTGTTTTGCTCCTCCCGTTTTTCCGGGCTGATCTGCCGTGAGCTGACGCAGATCCGGCACACGCAGGTTACATGTACTCTCTGCGTTATGAATGGATTTTCGTACACTCCCGCCACACAGACCATTCGGGGAAGCATTGCGTCCATACGTCTGGACGCTGTGATGGCGCTTGGATTTGGCGCGTCGCGCAGCAGCCTTCTTTCCCTGATTGAAAATGGAAGCGTCTTTGTCAATGGAAAGATGGTCACGTCAAACGCATTCTCCCTGAAGGAGGGCGACATTGTCTCCGTGCGCGGGAAGGGTCGTTTCCGATACCGGGGCGCCGGCGGACAGTCCCGGAAGGGCCGTATCTATGCGGAAGTGGATCGCTATGTGTAGAAGAAGTCAAATACCCATGCTATGTCATAAGGGGGATCGGCTTGCCAGTGGATCCCTTATGACTCCGGCTGCCTGGCTCGTTGCTTCTCGGGAAAACGGCTAAAATCGTTTACTATAAAAAAGGAGTTTTTTCAAACATGAATACAGGAAAATATAGAACCGGCATGGAAATCACAGTTCAGACAGAGGGCAACGCTCCCTATCAGATCTGTCTGCAGGATTCCTTCCGAAAGCTGGGAAATTATCTGAAGAGTCTGGGCTGCGAAGGACACCGCATCTGTGTTGTGACAGATTCCAATGTAGCTCCTCTCTACTTGGAATCCGTAAAACAGGCGGCAGAGCCCTGCTGCATCGCACTTTCCGTTTATCAGTTCCCGGCGGGCGAAGCAAATAAAACGCTGGATCATGTGAGAGAGCTGTATGAAGTGCTGATTCAGGCCGGCTTTGACCGTCATGATTATCTGCTCGCGCTGGGCGGGGGCGTAGTGGGCGATCTGACAGGGTTTGCCGCCGCGACTTACCTGCGTGGCATCCGTTTTATCCAGGTGCCGACCACCCTTCTTTCTCAGATCGACAGCAGCATCGGCGGTAAAACCGGTGTAGATTTTGACTGCTACAAGAACATGGTCGGCGCATTTCATCAGCCGGCGCTTGTCTACATCAATATTAAGACCCTGCACACCCTTCCGGACGAACAGTTTGCAAGCGGAATGGGCGAGCTGCTCAAGCACGGCCTGATTCTGGACGCAGATTATTATGAATGGACTCTTGACCATATGAGCGATATCGAAGATCGTAAATATTCTATCCTGCTGATCATGGTTGCCAGAAGCTGCGAGCTGAAAAAATATATTGTGGAGAAAGACCCGAAGGAAACGACCGGAGACCGGGCACTGCTCAATTTTGGCCATACGATTGGCCACGCCATCGAAAAGCTGAAGAATTTTGAACTCCTCCATGGCGAATGTGTCGCTCTGGGTACTGTGGCTGCGGCCTACATTTCATGGAAACGCGGAATGATCGACGAGGACGAGTTCTATGAGATCCGTGATATCAATGTCGGCTTTTATCTCCCGATCTCCTTTGAAGGCCCGACTGCGGCTGAAATCATCGCCGCCACAAAAAAGGATAAAAAGATGAACGCGGGGAAGATTCGTTTTGTCCTGCTGGAGAAGCCAGGTCATGCGATTGTTGTGTCGGACGTGACAGACGCTGAGATGGAAGAGGCAATTAATTTTATCCGCTATGATGGGACGACCGGCGATGTGCCCATTCTGTCAGCCGCCGCCGACTGATAGCTGCATTATGTTTTTGTTTACCGTTCAGCTTTCATTTTTCTATGAGGAATTATATGAGAACAGAGAAGGCATGTCTTGTGGGCGGCGGCATTCTTACCGTACTTTTCCTTGCCGCTGACCAGATTACCAAATATCTGGCGAGGATTACTCTGGCCGGGACCTCTGGAATTGCACTGATTCCAGGGGTATTCGAGCTTTATTATCTGGAAAACCGGGGAGCCGCCTTCGGCATTCTGAATAACCGGCAGCTGATTTTTATCCTCATCGCTCTTGTTATCACCGCTCTGGCTGCCTATGTATATGTCAGGCTTCCGGCTGATTCATCCTATCACCTGCTGCGGTTTGTATGCGTCCTCATCATTTCGGGTGCAGTCGGCAATATGATTGATCGGCTCACACACGGCTACGTGATTGATTTCCTGTATTTTTCCCTGATTGATTTTCCGGTATTCAACTTCGCGGACTGCTATGTATGTGTCGGCGCCGGGCTTGCGGTTATTTTACTGTTCACCGTTTACCGTTCAGACGAATTCTCGTTTCTGAAGCTTGATAAATAAGGGAGGCGAGCGTGTCCGTGGACGAATTCAGCGTTATAAATGAGGATAGCGGGGAACGCCTTGATCGTTTGCTTTCTCTCCGATATGAAGCATATACACGGTCATATCTGCAGAGTCTGATTAAAGATGGCTCCGTGTCTGTCAATGGCGAATCGGCAAAGCCCGGCCAGAAGCTGTCAGAGGGCGACCGTGTCTGCATTGCATTTCCACCCGTTCGTGAACTGAACGTGAAGCCGGAAAACATTCCCCTTGATATTCTGTATGAGGATGAGGATCTGATAATCGTAAACAAGCCGAAAGGCATGGTCGTGCATCCGGCAGCCGGACATTACAGCGGCACTCTGGTGAATGCGCTTCTGTATCACTGCAAGGACAGTCTTTCCGGAATTAACGGCGTGCTCAGGCCAGGCATTGTCCATCGGATAGACCGCGATACAACGGGGTCTTTGATTGTATGTAAGAATGATCAGGCGCATCAGGCTGTGGCCGCGCAGCTGAAAGAGCACTCTATTAACAGAAAATACCGCGCCATCGTCCACGGGAGGATGGAAGAGGATGGCACTGTTCACGCATCAATCGGCCGCCATCCTCAGCGGCGGAAGGAGATGGCGGTGAATGTCCCCGGAGGCAAGGACGCCATTACGCATTACCACGTTCTGGAGACTTATTCCCAATTCACCTACATCGAATGCCAGCTCGAGACCGGGCGCACCCACCAGATCCGTGTACATATGAAGAGCATCGGCCATCCGGTTCTGGGAGATGCGGTGTATGGTCCTTCCAGATGCCCATTCCCCGGTCTCCAGGGGCAGACATTGCATGCCATGACCATCGGCCTGGTTCATCCAGGGACAGGAGAATATCTTGAAGTAGAAGCGCCGCTTCCGGAGTATTTTCAGCGCCTCCTGGAGAGTCTGCGGAAGACCTGAAGAATATGAAGAATACTTCCAGGCGAATGCTGGCACTTAAGAGAAGTCTGGTTTACGGAATTTTATTATGTAAACCAACGGAACTGATAAAACAAAAACAGAAAAAAGCAGGAGAGGATTCCGAAATATGAAATTTGTCATTCAAAGAGTCACAGAAGCATCTGTGGAAGTCGCCGGCGAGAAGGCAGGCGCGATTAAGAAGGGCTATCTTGTGTTGATCGGTGTGGGGCAAAAAGACACCCGTGCGGAAGCGGACAAGCTGATCAAAAAGATGATTGGTCTGCGCATCTTTCCAGATGAGAATGGAAAAATCAATTTATCCTTAAAAGACGTAGACGGTGAATTGCTTCTTGTATCCCAGTTTACCCTCTACGCAAACTGCGCAAAGGGCAACCGGCCGTCCTTTGTCGAAGCCGGTGATCCCGGTACGGCAGAAGAACTCTATGAGTACATCATTTCCGAGTGCAGAAAATCTGTCCCGGTTGTAGAAACAGGCGTGTTCGGAGCAAAAATGAAAGTCAGTCTCTGCAATGACGGGCCATTTACGATTATACTGGAAAGCTGAATATTTGCCTGGGAACTGTCGGCAAATAACACAGGTTCCTCAGGCCTTGCGCAATTTCACAGCGCCTGCGGCTGTGTGGCGACGCTCATCGTCCATTGCGGCATAGTGTTTGCGTGTAGTATTCACATCCTTATGTCCAAGAACATCTGCGACCAGATAAATATCCCCGGTTTCTTTATATAATGTCGTGCCGTAGGTACTGCGCAGCTTATGAGGTGTGATCTTTTTCGTAGTCGTGACTTCGCGGGCATATTTTTTCACCATATTTTCCACCGCCTGTACACCGATCCTCCGACGCTGGGTAGAATAGAAGAGTGCATTTTCATGGCCCGCGACCGGAGTAATTGCCTTGCGATCTTCCAGATAATTGCGAAGAGCCTCCTCGACCTCATCGCCAAAATAAACCATCATTTCCGATCCGCCCTTTCGGACCACACGAATGCCGTTATTTTTAAAATCAATATCATTCACGTCCAGACCGACACATTCCGACACACGGATCCCCGTGCCAAGCAGCAAGGTAACGATTGCAAGGTCCCGAACCTTTGTTTTTTCATAATAAACCTTTTTCTGGCCGGTCAGAGAATCCCCGCAATGTTCAATATAATCCAGCAAACGAGCCGTTTCATCCGGATCCAGGCGGATAATTTCTTTTTCGTGCAGCTTAGGCATATCGACAAGCAGCGTCGGATTTGTATGAATCATTTCGCGCTTATAATAATAAGCGTAAAAGCTCCGTAAAGCGGACATTTTCCGCTTCAGGCCGCGTTCCCCGTTTGTAACGACATTGTGATTGGGATCTGAATAAACCTTCAGATATTCCTGATATTCCTCAATATCCAGAGCCTGCAGCTGATCCAGCACATCAACCTTCAGAGCCGTCACATCCTGATCTCGAAACAGCGGATTCTCCGCAACCAGAAACTGAAAAAAAATCCGGATGTCATACGCATAGGAAATCCTGGTCCGCGTCGAGGTAGTCGGTTCAATCGCCCGAAAATAATCCCTGGCAAACCCCGGCAGAGTCTTCAAAACCTCCCGGAGACGCAGGACATTGTCAATATTTACCTGTTCCTGATATGTCAGATTCTTATCCATAGAAAACCTCCCAAAATGCATTCCATCTATTATAGGTTAAATGCCATGTTTTTCAAATTAGATGGAATGCCTGTAGAACATCAGGTTATTCTTAGCTTAAAAATGCATTCCATCTGTTATAGGTTTTTAACGCCATGTTTTTCAAATTAGATGGAATGCCTGTAGAACATCAGGTTATTCTTAGCTTAAAAATGCATTCCATCT
>JAJQBS010000006.1:8525-14822 GCA_021203145.1 Lachnospiraceae bacterium
GATGGAATGCCTGTAGAACATCAGGTTATTCTTAGCTTAAAAATGCATTCCATCTATTTGAAAAACATGTGTTTGTCGTATAGATGCCTGATGGTCTTATTATACCGCTCTATTTTTTTTTGTCAAGGTAAACCGGAAAATAATTCTGTAAGGAAAACCCGAAACAAATTCTGTAAAGAACTCTGCGCTAAAGAATCCGGCAATCATTCTCAGGGCGCCCCTTTTGGGACGCCCTGTGAAGAAATGTGGTCTGATGTGTTTGAAGTTAAGATTACACCCATTAGTGTGGTTTGCCTGGTGGTCTGCGCTGTAAGGCTTTTTCTGTGTTCCGTAATTGTGTTACTGTACAGTCAGCTCATAGGTCGCTTCATTCACTAGATTCATCGTGTCTGCGGAATCATAGTAGGATACATGGATCACGGTATCGCCGCTTTGTCCGAATGTCAGCTCAAAGGTATTGACACTTTCGGTAAACGCGATGTAATTCTCCTCGATCATCGTCTCTATGTCATCGGCAAGGACACTGTCAATCACTGCGTAGGCAGATTCCGCTGTATCAATATACAGGGTGCCGGTCACTGCCTCACCGGCCGTGACTCCATCCACAGTTTCATCAAGGCCGATTCCATAGCTGAGCGTATCGAAATACCAGGTAATCGCGCCATCCAGGGATGTCACCAGGGAAGCCGATCCATCCGCGGTTGTGAACGCGTCATCACTAAGGATGATATAGAACGATGTGTCCGGAGAAAGCGGGCTGTCCAGATAAATACGGAATTCAATCCCTTCCGACCAGCCACCCAGTTCAAGAAGCTCTGCGGCATCTGTAATCTGTTCAGAAATCACTTTTTCGGTGTCGGACAGTTCAACGCTCTCAATCAGAGAACCGTCAGCCGCATTATAAATAGACAGTGTGCCGGTTCCGGCAATCAGATCTGTCCGTGCGGACGAAACCGTCAGATAATTCAGCCCCGCCTCAATCGTCGCCGTCTGGGCTGCGTCAGAATCTGTGTTCGGCTCAAGCACGAGTTCCGTGATTGAGATGGCTTCGGTCTCGGCTGTTTCGATAACAATACCATCGTCTGCGGAATCTTCCGATTCGGATGTATCGGAATCAGTACTATCCGCCCCTTCTGTCTCAACGGTATCGGTGCCCGTGTCAGCAGCGTCAGTTTCTACCGTATCGGACGAGCCGTCGAAGGTGTCTGCATCTGCGGAATCACTGTAAGAATCGGAAATAGTAATATCAAAACCGATGCTGTCATCCGAAGCTTCCGTCTCGGCCGCTTCTGTTTCTGTGGACTCTGTGGCTGCCTCTGTCTGGGAAGCTTCTGTTTCGATCGTGATATCCGCATCTGTCTCTGAAGTATTAGAAGCTTCTGTTTCTATCTCTGTCTCAGCCTCCGTCTCAGCCAGGGCGGAGTCATCCGTCGCGTCAAATACGACATCCGATCCCAGCGCGGAATCGTCCGTATTTAAAAGAATGCTGTCCTCGGATAAAGAGGAAGAATCTGAGTCTGAACTGGATGAAGAATCCGAACTGGAATCCGAATCCGAGCTTGATGAAGAATCCGAACTGGAATCCGAGCTTGACGAGGAATCATTGTTGATTTCGATATTAATATCTACAGAGGTAGAATCTGAATCAGAGCTCTGCGACTCCTTTATCTCATTTAAATTCTCCTCGACGCGCTCCAGAGTCTCGCTCATCTCCTCGTAATCGTAATCCTGCTCGGCGATCTTTTCCAGCAGCGCGACCAGCAGCGCACGGTCCTCCTCAGAAAGAGTCACATCCTCCTCTTCTACCACGGTATCGACGATAACCTCGATATCCCCCGTGCTTACCACATCCCCCTCGATTACCTGGATTTTGGTTTCATTGACAATCTGAGTGGCCTCCACCTGTCCGATGCTGTCCGAAATGGTCGTTGTCGTGACCAGCTCCTGCGTCGCGGTCTCCTTCTTAGTCTCATCAAGCGTTTCGCCGGAGGCGGTCTCGTATGCCATCAGAATACCGGTAAGCGCTCCAGTGCCGGACACCGCAAATGGCGCGGCCGCGAGAACTTCACAGTTTACCACACCGGATGTAGACAGCGTCGAAGCGATCATATTGCTAGTCACGTAGGTCAGGTTCGCCGTCTTGACCTGGATGCCGCCGGACGTAGTCGGACTCACCAGTGCGCAGCTGTATGTCCGTGTCCCGATCTGCTCCAGCGGAATATAGGACCCCAGATGTTCTCTCTCATCCGCGTTCGTAATCGTCAGAGTCTCAATATTTGTCTCCCCATACACGCCAAAATACTGGAGAATCATCGTCTTCTGCTCTTCCGACAGATCCGCTCCAAGAGTCACTACCTTCTGGCTGTCTGCCATAGCCGGGACAGACGGAATTGCTGCCGCCAGGCAAATCGCGCTGAGCAGAACAGCGCCAATTTTCTTTTTAAACATACGTCATCCTCTCCTTTTCGTTAAAAATAGATGGCCAATACCGGCAATTTTCACAGTGGGAACGTTGATTGCTTCGTACATTGCAACCGCTATCAGTATAACATTATGAGTCTGGGAAAACAAGAAAGCTTTTGCGATGGATTTATTAAGGTTTCATAAATATCTGGCGAGTCAAAAATCCACTTGCATGAAAAAAGAAACATCAGCTTGAAATCATCAGCAAAAATCTAAAAGGGCAAATACCCCGACTTCTGCATCGGGATATTTGCCTGGGATACATTATAAAAATACTCTCTGAATTTTGCATCTTCCAGCGCTTCCTTGTAACACTCAAACCGATACCCTGATAAATCTTTCACGCTGCGTTCCATAAAGTAATCCCCTCCTTCTTTACATTTTTATAAAAGGGAAGCACATTCTCCCATTCAATTCCCATCAAAAACCAAGCATCTTCCTGATAGCCTCATCAGAAAGCTCAATTTCAGCTTTCTGATATTTTTCTGCTGTATAGTCGCCTCATACGGATAGGATGTTGGCCAGCGAGCGTATTTGCTCCTTTACATTCTGATGAATAAAGGAGGTTGTGAATAATTCATTCTTGCAGCAGCGCGCAAAACTGCTCTGGCTCCATGGTCGGCACCTGACTTCCCTTAAAGTCATCGCAATTTCTGGTCACAATATAATCTGCTCGATATACTATTGCACATTCGCTTTGCAAACAATCCTCAAAATCTGCAAAGTCTTCATTTTGCAGAGCATCCATAATTTTAGCTTTATCTATTCCCTCTACGTCAAACAAGTCACACAGTCCGGCCAGAAGTTTTCTTCTCTCCTGTGTTCCAAAGGCCTTTCTCATAATATAAAACATATTTGAAATAGAATGAGCCGCAATACATCCGGAAACTTCTTCTTTCGCGCAAGCCTCTACAATTTTCCTCGATGCTGCAAAAAACGGTTCTCGTGAGAGAAGATAATCCAACAACACATTTGTGTCAATCAGTATTCTCATTCCCATATCTCTCCTCCCTATAAGATGCCAGTTCCTCATCATAATCAAGATTGTATGGAACCTTTTTCCTCAATGATTCTAATTTTGAAAATGCCATTTCTTTTCTTGACAATGAAGAAGGCTCTGTAAGAAATGTCACCCCTTCTAATATCTGAACAACATAATATAATTTATCTTCCGGTATCCGTTCCACCAATTCTAAAGCGTCTCTTCTTAGTGCTGTCATATTTCTCACCCCTTTCAGAAAATTCTAAAAGCGCACTAATTGTTCTTTTATCATTCAATATATCACAAAAACGGGGACAATACTACCCCTTAATTTTCAGATAAAGATTTAAAACAAGTCATGCTGAGAGAGCGGCAACAGGATTCCTTTTGATATATCCTGCCGTTACAGCTTCTTTTAACGCAAGATTTAAAACTTCCCTGCCCTTATTTCCCGCTGATCTGCTGATTTGCGCCACATTCTGTAACAAAGCATCCAGATACTCCCCATTCAGATATTTCAGCTTTACATCGTGTTCCACACACGGAAGAATCAGATCATACACCGCGTATGCCATAACCATATATGTGGTTGACTCTACACGTTGAGAAAAGACATCCTCCAGCCAGTAAATCAGATAATCTTTCAACGATACATCCTGATTGACCTGATTAGACAGTTGCCACGCCCGATATGCATTTTTAAACTCTTTCTCACATCGATCGTAGCTTTTGTCCGCTTCCTCCCGGGTCTTAAAACCACCTTTTTTACTGTATTTTATCGTTCCATTCTCCTGAAGCGTCTTCGTCCGATGATACCGGGAAGATTTTTCATAGAACGATTTGCCTTTTTCAGAATTCTGTTCTTTCAATTATGTCACCCTTCCTCACTGAATCCATCCAGGCAGTTATCAAAAGATTGTTTGGGTACCCTGAACAGCTTTCCAATCTTGATTACCCGAAATGGCTCCTGCTTCTCGTATACCTCTTCAAGAAAAGTATACGTTCTGCTTCTGCCAATTCCCAGCAGTTTCTGGATTTCCTCTGCCTGATAAACCTTCTTCTCCGTTTCCGAAGTATTTATTTCAGTCACCTCCCGTCGAAGGCGTCCTTCATGGTGTCATCATAACCATTTAAATGCCTTTTGTCCACGATGTCGATTTGCCTCAGGCAAAATCAAATCATCTTTTCTATTTGCTTAAACATTATATTTATTTGCAATCACAGTTCAATTCTGCCAATATTTATCTTTAAAATTACTTCAAAATTTTTTTCAAATCGAGCAGGAAACGGCCAGCCGTAAACCTGCTCGATGTTTAAAAATGAGAGAGGCCATTTCGATTCTATTTGTCCTCGACACCCCGAATCGTTTTCCTGTATCAGGAAGGGAATAATAACCTGTCGAAATGCATACTTCCGACCATAACCCAAAAGTCATATGCCTGTAATAGCTTATTGCTTCACCTTTGAGAGCCATCTGACACAATATACAGCTGCATCCTGGGCATTGCTATGATGTACTTCACATCCGGCGGTATCTCATGTATCCTGCAGCGGTTTTTAACACCAAGTTTCTTCATTGCAGGCGTAATAGCCAGACAGATTGTGGATACGGATCTGGTCGGATCAGCTACTACCAGGTTCACCTGAAAAGGATCAAGGCCCCGCTCTACACATTCAACAGAAGCGTAAAATGACTTCAGGTCAATTGCTATATATTGTCTCTCTTTCGTAGAATCCATCTGTTCATCCTCCAGACATGGCATTTTTCCGCAAAAAGTCTTGACTAAATACGAAATTCATCTTATACTCACTATGAAATTAATTTTCGTATTTATTCCATATTATACGAATCTTAATTTCTAATGTCAAGCAGTTTTCACAAATATACGAATTTTATTTTCGTGTTTAGCATGTTTGCATATGAAGAGGTAGAATGATGAATTTTGCAGAAAAGGTAAGGCAGCTGAGGAAAGATAAAAAGATGCCGCAAATTGATCTTGCTCAGGCAATCGGTGTTACTTCCCGAACGATACAATTATATGAATCTGGAAAAAGCCTTCCCAGATACCGTGAGACTTACCGGAAATTGGCAGAGGTTCTGTCCTGTGATGTAAACGTCCTGCTTATTGCTGATTCTGAAGTTACCGATAAAGAAGGAAACGACGTTTTCATCTCCGAAGCCGCAGCACAATACGGCAGCCGCGGTAAACGACAGGCGGAAAAGCTGATTGAAGAAGTATCTGGCTGCTTTGCCGGAGGTGAGTTGTCAGAAGAAGATAAAGACGAAATGATGAAGGCCATCCAGGATGCCTACTGGATCGCCAAAAAGAACAATCAAAAATATGCGCCTAAAAAATCCCAGTAATCGAGGAGTTGTTTACGGATGGGAATACCAACTACAAAAATTGTTGATCTTGCCAATCAATTATATGCAAAGTATCAGACACGTAATCCCAGAGAGCTTGCTGATGCACTGGGTGTTATTATTATGCCCCCTCGAGCTTTTAAATCTCAGAAAGGTGCATATAAGGTCATTCTGAATAACCGTTTTATTTTCATTAAAGAAAACATGAATCCGGTTCTTGAAAATATCGTGCTGCTCCATGAACTCGGTCATGACCAGCTTCATAGAGATTCAGCCATAGCCACAGGCGGCTTTCAGGAGTTTAATATTTTTGATATGAGCGTCAACCGCATGGAATATGAAGCCAATATCTTCGCATCGCAGATTTCCCTGCCGGACGAAGAGATCCTTGATTATATTGAAAGCGGATATGATATTCAGCAGATTGCCAGTATTATGTTATTGACTCGCAATAACCGCACATAAAAGAAAGATTTTCTAAAAATTG
>JAJQBS010000039.1 GCA_021203145.1 Lachnospiraceae bacterium
TGCATATATGAAATAACTATTGAATAGATAGAATTATTGCTTAAAAATAACAAAAAATAATTTAAATAATTGTTGAAATTGAAACCTGGAGGGTTTATACTAAAAAAAGTTTTACATCCTGACATGCAAGAAAAAGGGGGCTGTGCTATGGCGAAAAAGAAGAACCCGGCGGTTCCGAAGAATGACATCCCGCTGGGGAAGGCGATGAAGCGGGACTGGCAGCTCTATGTGATGCTGGCATTTCCGATCATTCTGGTGATTGTATTCAGCTATGCCGCGTACCCGGGGCTGCGGATGGTTTTCATGGATTACAAGCCGATGAAGGGCTATTCGGGCAGCGAGTGGGTCGGCCTGGCGACGTTTAAGAAGATTTTCAGCGATAACGATTTCATCCGTGCCCTCCGAAATTCCATTGTGTTTAACCTGCTGGATCTGGCTGTGGGATTCCCGCTGCCGATCATTCTGGCATTGATTCTGAACGAGCTTCGTTATCCGAAATTTAAAAAGGTAACGCAGACGATCCTGTACCTGCCGCATTTCCTTTCCTGGGCGATCATCGGCAGCGTGGCTTACACGATGTTCCGCCCGACCTCCGGCCTGATCAATATCATCCTGATGGACTGGGGCGTGATTGAGTCCGGCATCCCGTTCCTGACGGAGAAATGGCACTGGGCGGTGACGTATCTGCTGATCGGCGTATGGCAGACGATGGGCTGGGGCACGATCATGTATCTGGCTGCGATCACCGGTATCAGCGGCGACCTCTATGAGGCGGCGATGATCGACGGCGCGGGGCGGTGGAAGAGGATGCTCCACATTACGCTTCCGGGTATCCGGCCGACGATTGTGACCCTTCTGATTATGAATCTTGGGCGTGTAATGGGCAGCAACCTGGAGCGCCTGACCGCTTTTGAAAACTCGATGGTGCGTGATTTCCAGTATCAGTTTGCGGTTTATATTTATGAAAAAGGTCTTTCTGCGGGCAAGTACAGTATGGCCACCGCGGTGAACCTGTTCCAGTCACTCGTAGGCGTGGCTCTGGTGCTGATTGCAGATCAGGTGGCAAAGAAGCTCGGCGAAGACGGACTGCTCTAGGATGCGAAGCACTTCTCAAAGGCCGTCATCCGAACTGGCAGCCGATACCCGGGATGACGGCCAAATGCGAAGCATTCCTTAAATGCCGTCATGCGAACTGACAGGTCCGCGAAGCAGGCGTGCCGATACATGGGAGGGTGAATACATATGGCTAAAAACAAGAAAAAAGGCTCGGGTGAGGGCGACTTCACCACGAATGGAAGCCACGCGATTACAAGGTTTCGCTTTAGCGACGCGGTGATGATGCTGGTTCTGGTTATCCTTTGCGCGACCTGTGTACTTCCGTTTATCCATCTGCTGGCGAAGTCCATCTCCAGCAACAGCGCGGTTCTGGCAAAGCAGGTGACATTCTGGCCGAAAGGGATTAATTTTGCCGCTTACATCTCCATTTTTAAAGATGGAAGCCTGGTGTATTCTTTTGTCTACAGTCTGGTAGTCACGCTGATTTTTACGGCTCTCGGCATGGTTGCCTGTACCTGCGCGGCCTATCCGCTCTCCAAGAAACGGCTGAAAGGGCGTTCCTGGATCACGTTTGTGCTGATGGTTCCGATGTATTTCACCGCAGGCATCATCCCGACGTATCTGCTGATGCATGACCTGAATCTGCTGGATACGATGTGGGTATTGATCTGGCCGCTGATTTACTCGCCGTACAATATGTTGATCATGAAGAACTACTTCATGTCGAACATCCCGGACAGCCTGGAGGAATCCGCGTTTATCGACGGCGCGACAAATGTGCAGGTTCTGATGAAGATCGTGCTGCCCCTTTCGAAGCCAATCCTCGCGACACTGTCTCTGTTCTATGCGGTAGGCCGCTGGAATGCGTACGCGGACAATATGTACTATATCCGCACGGATAAGCTAAAGATGGTGCAGTACAAGCTCTACCAGATGGTGGCGTCAGCGAGTGAGGCGCAGACGACGACGCTCTCCGAGGCAGCGGCGGTGACCAGTACGCCGGAGGTGCTGCAGGCGGCGGCAATCATGTTTGTTACGATCCCGATCATCTGTATCTACCCGTTCCTGCAGAAGTATTTTGTGTCCGGCACGATGCTCGGCGCAGTGAAGGGGTGACGCTACTGTTCACAACCCGGCCACACATTTTCTGCGTGGCCAGGAGTTTCTGCTGGATTTGCAGACGTGTTTCATTTTTGATATCCTGTAAATGTCTGAAATTGGTCAGTCAGGTAGTTTTCCCGGATGGTTTGCCCTTTGCGCTGCGAATTCGCAGGGGCAAACCGATTTCCCATCACTGGTGTTTGCCCCATCGTCGGGGTGGCGTCCTCGTCCTTCGGACGGGGTAAGCGCCATTCTTCGATTGTGGGGCGCGGTATGTCCACAGTCTCTGATTGTGGATGCGGTATGTCCACAATCTTTGATTGTGGATGTGGGCATCCCTCGTTTTGTGTGGATTATCCGCCGAACCGAGTGCTGGGGCGTTTCCATATGATCCGGGTATAAATAAACTATACAACAAAAAAAGGAGGATTTGTTGCATGAACAAGAAGATCAGGAGAGTGCTCGCTGCAGCACTTGTCGGCACGATGGTATTCGGAAGCATTCCGGCGATCGCAAGTGCTGAGGAAGCGACAGGTATGGACGCATGGGAAGCGTTTGACGAGACCGTGACGATCAAGATCCCGGTTTACGACAGAGGCGCGGAGGGCGTTCCGGATGTTACCGATAACTACTGGACCGAGTGGGTGCAGACGGAGTTTGGTGACAAGTACAATATCAATGTAGAGTATGTCGGGATTACCCGTACGGATGTTATGACGGACTATGCTCTGCTCGGCGCGTCCGGAGAGCTTCCGACCGTGTTGATGGAATATGACTATGACAAGCTTGCGACATGGGCGACAG
This sequence comes from Lachnospiraceae bacterium, assembly GCA_021203145.1. GTDB lineage: Bacteria > Bacillota > Clostridia > Lachnospirales > Lachnospiraceae > Choladousia. The sequence continues at coordinate 2,962 of JAJQBS010000039.1, forward strand.
AAGGCTATCTGACCGAGTATGACATTGAGCAGTTTGCGGAAATCGCACCGACTTATTATCAGGGAATGGTAGACAGAGACCAGCTCCAGTATGTAGAGCTCGCCGGCGGCGACTACCTGGTACTGAGTGAGAGACCGTATTATGAGACAAACTATACCTATATTACATTTGTCCGCATGGACTGGCTCGAGGAAATAGGATATGACTACATCCCGAACCTGAGCTCTCAGGATTACATCGACGCGATGCTGGCGATCAAGGAAGCCGGGATTGCGGAGTACCCGGATGGCGGCGTGATGCTGACCGGCGTTGGTTCCGATCAGTCCTATGCGTGGAGAACCTATCCGCAGGATGAGGAGAACTGGGTAATGTACGGCGACTATCAGATTCCGTCCATGAGCAGCGCAGAGAACAAGGTGCTCCTTCAGTTCCTGAATCAGAAGTACAATGCCGGCATCATGAATCCGGAGTACTACACCATCGACACGGAAACAGATAAGTCCAATTTCATCAATGGCGAGACCTTCGCTTATTCCGGATACATTTCGGCTTCCATGGACTGGCTGGAGTCCTTCTATGAGAACAATCCGGACGCGGAGCTGGCAGTGGTTGTACAGTCCACCGAGCTGAATGACGAGGGCTATGCGCCGGCATACCGCGCGAACAACCCGTTCGGCATGATGATTGGCTTCTCTTCTCTGGCGACAGAGGATGAGATCGTCGCAGCCATGATGTACATGGAGTGGATGTGCCAGGATGAGACCCTTGAGACTTTCCAGTGGGGTATCGAGGGTGAGAACTTCACCTATGATGAGGATGGCAACAAGGTATCCATCGACTACAGTGAGCAGTCCTCCGATTACAAGCAGGGCTACAACAACAGCATCGACTACTGGTGCATCGTGACCGCTTCCAGAAGCACGGGTACGATCGAGGAAACCATCATTGCTTCCCTGCCGCAGAACCTGCCGCAGAACTTCAATGACGCAGTTATCGAGAACTATTACAATCAGGTAGAGGTAGCCTCCTATGGCTGGGCAGTGACCGACTGCATGTTTGGCGACTCCCTTGAGTCTGTGACAGAGTATCAGGAGACTCTGCTGAACCTGTACATCGAGCTTCGTGACAAGCTGGTGGTTGCGTCTGAGGATGAGTTTGACACGTTATATGAAGAGTATTCGCAGCAGTACCTTGACGCAGGCTATCAGGAAGTGATCGACGAGCGTCTGGAGCTCTTTAATGAGGGCCTGACCACCAAGCTTCCGACCTATGACGAGGCAGTAGCGACTACGTTTGAATGATTGAAAAGTCGAATAGTGCCTTTTGGCCGGATATTATAGTAAACGACTTTAGTCGTTTTCCACACAGAAAAATTTGCTGTGGGAGTTATATCATGATGATTCAACCTTTCACCGGGCAGGGGGAGAAATCTCCCTGCCTGCTTTTCGCCGTGGAGGCAAGTATGAAATTTGATTACGATGTGATAATTATTGGCGCGGGGCCGGGCGGTATTTTCGCGGCTTATGAGCTGGCAGGGTGCAGGCCGGACCTGCGTGTGGCTGTATTTGAGAAGGGACATCCTTTGGAAAAACGAAAGTGTCCGATTGACGGTGAGAAGGTAAAGACCTGCATTGGCTGCAAGACCTGTTCGATCATGAGCGGATTTGGCGGTGCAGGCGCCTTTTCAGACGGCAAATATAATGTGACGAATGATTTCGGCGGTACGCTGCATGAACACATTGGCAAGGAAAAAGCGCTGGAGCTGATGTATTATGTCGACGATATTAATATGAAGTACGGCGGCGAGGGGACGAAGATGTACTCTACCGCAGGGACGAAATTTAAAAAACTCTGCATGCAGAACAGGCTGAGTCTTCTGGATGCCTCGGTGCGCCATCTTGGAACGGATATTAATTATAAAGTGCTGGAAAATCTGTATGATTACCTGAAGGATAAGGTCACGTTTTTCTTTGATACGCCAGTGGAAAGCGTGGAGAAGACAGAAGGTGGATACCGGGTCTGTGCGGGAAATATTCCTCGCACGTCGGCTGGCAGGGAAGAATGGGACGACCATTTAAAAAGTGGAAGCGTATCTGAGCAGCCAGGAGATCATTCGCGGTGTTTCTCCTGCCGAGACTGTATTATTTCCGTAGGCAGGAGCGGCAGCAAGTGGATGGAGAAAATCTGCGGCGAGATGGGGATCCCGACAAAGTCCAACCGTGTGGACATCGGTGTGCGCGTGGAGCTTCCGGCGGTCATTTTTTCCCATCTGACCGATGAGCTTTATGAAAGCAAGATCGTTTACCGCACGGAAAAATTTGAAGACCGGGTGCGCACGTTCTGCATGAATCCTTATGGAATTGTCGTGAATGAGAACACGAACGGCATCATTACGGTGAACGGTCACAGCTATGAATCGGAGGAAATGCAGACGGAGAATACAAACTTCGCGCTTCTGGTGGCGAAGCATTTTTCCGAACCTTTTAAGGACAGCAACGGTTATGGCGAGAGCATTGCGAGGCTGTCCAATATGCTAGGCGGCGGCGTGATCGTCCAGCGGTTTGGCGATCTGGTCCGGGGCCGGCGCAGCACGGTATCGCGCATCGAGGAAGGCCTGGTGCGGCCGACCCTGAAGGCGACGCCCGGAGACCTGAGCCTGGTGCTGCCCAAGCGGATTCTGGACGGGATCATCGAGATGATTTACGCATTGGATAAGATTGCGCCCGGTACGGCCAACGACGACACGCTTCTGTATGGCGTGGAGGTCAAATTTTACAATATGGAAGTCGATATTGATGAAAACCTGGAGACGAAAAATGAAGGGCTGTATGTCATCGGAGACGGAAGCGGCGTGACGCATTCCCTGTCACACGCGTCCGCGAGCGGCGTTTATGTTGCCAGAAAGATCAGTGAGAAGGAATTGTAGTGAGAAGAGAAATGATCAAAAGAACCCGGCATTGCCGGGTTCTTGCTTTTCGTCTGTCTGATTGAAAAAATGGTATGAAATCCAGCCGATTGGGCATGATAGGAGCAGAATCAGGAAAGTGCATGATTTTTCTCAAAAAGAAGGAGACAGGAGGAACTATGCGAAGAGCTAAGAAATATAATAGAAAGAGGTACCTTGTTTTACTTCTGCTGATTGGGATGCTCTGTGTCCTCGGGGCGTGGTATTACGCGTCGCTAAAGAGCAGTCAGCCGCACAACGCGCAGCTGGTGAGGAGCCCGGAAAGAATCTATATAATGAATAAAAAGGGGATTTGCGAAGAATGGGAGCGACCGATACGCTGTATCTGAAAATTGATAAAAACGTGAAGGTTACGGATGAGAAGGTTTCGCTTGGCGATATCGCGCAGATTTTCTGTGAGAATAAGCCGATAGAAAACAAGGTGAAGACCCTGCGTCTGCCGACCGTCTGGGTGCATGGACCGGGACGCTATGTGTATTCGATCCTGGATGTATTTCCGGTGATCCTGCAGGAGTACCCGAAACTGGAGATCAGCAATCTCGGCGAGACGGATTTTATTCTGACGCTGGAGGCGACCCCATCGGGATTTCAGGCATGGAGCCGCATCAAGACGGCTCTGCTTTGCTTTTTGTCTTTTTTTGGGGCAGCGATCTCGATCATGGCGTTTAATACGGATGTGGGTCTTACGGACCTGTTCGGGCGGCTGTACGAGATGTTCACTGGCAGACCCTCCAATGGGTTTACCTTGCTGGAAATTTCTTACTCTATCGGCGTGGGGCTTGGGATTCTGATTTTCTTCCACCACTTCGCCCGGAAAAAGAGCAAGCCAGATCCGACTCCCCTGCAAGTGCAGATGCGTGTCTATGAGGAGGATGTCGACAAAACGCTGATCGAGAATGAAGGGAGGAATCCCCAAAAAACGACGCCTGCAGATGATTGAATTATTTTCTGGATGACGATTCATATGCGGATGGGAGAATATACTGAGAAATCTCCAGATCGGAAGAGAAAAGGAGGAACGAATGATGGGACAGATCCTTGTGGTAATTACCGGATTTTCCGGAGGCTTTCTGGTAGCGGGCGGCGTAGTTTCGGTGATGGTCGGGCTGGGAATTATCACTCGTTTTATCGGCATTTCCCATACCGCGCGGCAAATTTTGTGGTATGAAGACGCAATTCTTCTGGGAGCTGTGGCGGGAAATGTGGCCACGGTGTTTGACTTCCGCCTGGCGCTCGGAGCATGGTTTCTGGCAATCGGAGGGGCTTTCATCGGGATATTTGTCGGAGGATGGGTAATGGCTCTTGCCGAAGTGCTTGATATTTTTCCGGTCTATTCCAGACGCCTGGGAATAAAGCGCGGCGCACGATGGTTTGTGGCCGCGCTTGCAGTCGGGAAAATTGCAGGCAGCTTGTTGTATTTCTTCCGGGGGTTGGGTTGAAACGCTTTGTTTTGATGCAGATGTCATAATGATAATGATAGCAGGATACTGCTAACAGGCTATTTTCTGCTTTTATTCAACTCATCAACTACTTTACGGACTGTTGTCACATCCTGCTCCAATGCATCCGCAATTTCTTCTGTTGATATTCCCTTTCGCATCTTTTTTTCTATTTGTTCTCTCAGAAGATTGTCGCGACCTTCTTCGCGACCTTCTTCGCGACCTTCCTCGCGGCCTTCCTCGCGGCCTTCCTCGCGGCCTTCTTCACGCCCTTTTTCTCGCCCCTCTCTGCGTCCGTCTTCTACCAGCATCTGTCCCAGTAAAGTCATTTTTACAACCTCCTTTATATGTATTAATTCTTTATCTGATAAAAATTTAGTGGCCATTGCATAAATTGCGGCCTCAATTTTGTCACGATCGTCCCGCGATACCCGTTCTGCTTTTGCAATGATTTCGAATGCGGATTGTATTCGTTCCAGCTGAGTACTTTCGCCACCAAAGATTGGGAGCATAGGCAGTGTGACCAGATCCCCGCGAGTTAAGGGTTCACCCTGGCTTACCTTGTTTTTAAGATCTCGCAAAAATATGTCTGCGTTTCGTTGGCTCATGATGATCGGTTGTACTTTGTACGTATTAATTCCCGTTGAGAGCTGTGTCATGGGGTTTTTAATTTTTCCGGAAAACAATACGTAGGTAATAACGTCTTTTTGATGTACATAGCTTATGTTTGCCTCATACGCACGAAATCACTGGAGATCCCTTCTGCCCCCATTTGTCGACTGAAATTCGAAATGAGCGATACTCTCATCGTCCATTACGAGATTAAAATCCTGAAGTCCTTTATTTATATCCAGGTGGACTTCTTCAGTCATAGTGAAAGATTTTACACTCTGTGTGATACCAAAAACCGGAAGCATTTCTTCTGAAAAAAATTCCATCATCACCTTCATTACGGTATCTTCTGTCTGATTGATCGAAGATAATCTCGTATGGTTTGCATCCTGGGGAGTTGAAATTTCATTAGAGCCATCGGCATGAACGTTTGTTTCGGGTATCTCTGTGCATTTTGAATCATACTTTCTTTTTTCTGTCATTCATTTTACCTCATTTAATTAGAAATTGCTACAGGTTTCTGAATTGTTTTTAAATGTCACACATATAATAGCACACAGATTACAATTAAACAACATAAATATAATTAAGAATTTATAAAGGAATATTTTGGCAAAACAGTTTAAAAAACAGTCTTGAAAAGCTCGTATGGTTGTAGTAAAGTAAGGTCGAAGATGAAGGATCGGCCGAAGTGCAGACCGAAGAGAAAAGCAGGCAGGAAATACAGGGGGATAAGAAAGTGATTGCGAAAAAGATGCGTCCTTTTCTGGAGAACAATTCCGCGATTCGGATGATGTTTGAGGAAGGAAAAAAGATGGCGGAGCTGTACGGTGCGGACAAGGTTTATGATTTCAGCCTTGGTAATCCGAATGTGCCGGCTCCGCAGAAGGTGGGGCAGGCGATTCAGGAGATTCTCGATGAGGAGGATCCTCTTTTTGTACATGGCTATATGAGCAACGCGGGCTATCCGCAGGTGCGGGAGGCGATCGCGGAGAATTTAAATCAACGATTCGGGACTAATTTTACCTGGCAGAACCTGATCATGACGGTCGGCGCCGGGTGCGGCCTGAATGTCGCCCTGAAGACGGTGCTGGATCCGGGAGACGAGGTGCTCACCTTTGCTCCCTATTTTCTGGAGTACCGCGCGTACGTGACGAATTATGACGGAGTGCTTGTGGCGGTGGAGCCGGACACGGAGACCTTCCAGGTCAATCTGGAGGCGTTTCGCGCAAAGATCAATGAGAAAACGAAGGCCGTGATCATTAACAATCCGAATAATCCGACCGGTGTGGTGTATTCCGAAGAGACGATCCAGTCTCTTGCGGCAATCCTGAATGAGAAGCAGGAAGCGTTTGGCCATGAGATCTATCTGATTTCGGACGAGCCGTACCGCGAGCTGGTTTTTGACGGGGGGACGGTTCCGTTTGTGACGAAATATTATGATAATACGATGGTGGTTTATTCTTACAGCAAATCGCTCTCACTGCCGGGTGAGCGCATCGGCTATCTGCTGATCCCGGATGAACTGAGTGGCAGTGCTGAGATGATTGAGGCAGCGACGATTGCGAACCGCATCAGCGGCTGTGTAAATGCGCCGTCTCTGATTCAACTGGCGGTGGGGCGCTGTGCGGACTGTCAGGCAGACCTGGATTTTTACGATCGGAACCGCAGGACGCTTTATGAGGGACTGACGGCTATGGGTTTTGACTGTATCCGCCCTCAGGGCGCGTTTTATCTTTGGATGAAGGTGCCTGCAGCGAAAAAGGAGCCAGGCGGATCTGCGGGCAAAGCAGAGGCAGATATTGCCGGAGAAGGAGAGGATCTGACAGCTGCGGAGGCAGCGTTTGTGCAGGCGGCAAAGAGCCATCATATCCTTGCTGTGCCGGGCAGCTCATTTGCGTGTACGGGCTATGTACGCCTGGCGTATTGCGTTTCTTACGAGACGATTGTAAATGCGCTGCCGGAGTTTGAAAAGCTGGCGGGGGAGTATGGGCTTTCCTTATGAAACGAGAACCCGGGGGCTTCTGTGTGCAGCCGTAGATGGACAATGCAGACAAGCCTGCCCTTTTCGCGAGAAGATGGATTCGGATGCTTCTGCGTGTGCCCATAGATGGAAAATGCAGGCATACCGGACATTTCCGGGCAAAACAGAGACGAAACAGGAATTCGCGGTGGTCATTGCAATGACGGGAGATCAATCAGATGAAAATCATTATAATCGGCCTGGGCAAGGTGGGGACGACGCTTGCCGCAGAGCTGTGTGACGAGGAGAATGATGTCACGGTTATTGATAAAAAAGAAGAGCTTGTGGAGGATGTCACGGGTCAGTATGACCTGATGGGGATTGCCGGGAATGGCGCGAGCCATTCGACTCAGGTGGAGGCGGGGATCGAGAGCGCGGATCTGCTGATCGCGGTGACGGGATCGGATGAGATCAACCTGCTGTGCTGCCTGATGGCGGAGGATGGCGGAAAATGTCATTCGATCGCTCGTGTACGGAACCCGGACTACAACTCTGAGATAGCGTTTATCCGCAGGAAATTTCACCTCTCTCTGATTATCAATCCGGATATGGTTGCGGCGATGGAAATTGCGCGGAATCTGAAGTTTCCGTCTGCGATTGATGTGGATTCGTTCGCGAAGAACCGCGTAGATATTCTGAAATTTCGCGTCAGGGAGAATTCGGTGCTGAATGGCCTGCGGATCGCGGATCTGTCTGAAAGGGTACATCAGAATATTCTGATCTGCGCGATTGAGCGGGGGACGGATCTGATCATCCCGGATGGCAATACGATACTGCGCGAAAAGGATCAGATCGCCATTGTCGCTGGAGACAATGACGCGAATCAGTTTTTCCGCCAGGTGGGGATCGTGTCGAACCAGGTGAAAAATGTCATGATTGTCGGCGGCAGCCCGATGGCGTATTATGTAGCGAAGCTGCTCGGGGCGGTCGGCATCCGTGTGAAAATTATTGAAAAGAATTACGAGCGCTGTGAGGCGCTCAGTGAGATGCTGCCAAAAGCGACGATCGTCCACGGGGACGGCACAGACAAGGTGCTGCTTTCCGAGGAGGGGCTGGAGGATTATGAATGCTTCGCGGCGCTGACTAATATTGATGAGGAGAATATTCTGGTTTCTCTGTATGCAAAGAAGATCGGCGGTCAGAAAAAGATTATCACCAAGATCAACCGGATTGCGTTTGATGAGGTGATCCGGGAGCTTGACCTGGATACGATCGTCCATCCGAAGGATATCACGGCCGAGATGATTATCCGCTATGCGCGGTCCATGAAAAATGCATATGGGAGCAACGTGGAGACCCTTCACAAGATTATAGACGGCAAAGCGGAGGCACTGGAATTCATCATCCGCGGGCAGTCTCGTGTGACGGGGACGACACTCCAGGATCTGCCGATCAGGAAGGGCATTCTGGTGGCATGTATTTATCGGGAAGGCAAAATTATTATCCCGCGCGGCTCGGATCGGATGCAGACGGGGGACAGTGTCATTATCATTACACAGGAGAAGGGCCTTAAGGATATTGAGGACATATTACAGAAATGAATCATAGATTAATCTGGTACATTCTTGGATGGGTTTTGCTTTTGGAGGCGGCTCTGATGGCTCCGGCGCTGATTGTCGCTCTGCTTTACCGGGAATGGGAAGGCTTTGGCCTGCTCTCGGCGATGGGGTTTTGTGTGGCCACAGGACTTCTTTTAACCCTGAAAAGCCCGAAAAGCAAGAAGATGCACGCCAGAGAGGGTTTTGTGACGGTATCCCTGTGCTGGATTGGCATGAGCGTCTTTGGAGCACTTCCCTTTGTGATTGCGGGCGCGATTCCGAATTACATTGACGCAGTTTTTGAGACTGTTTCCGGATTTACGACGACCGGTTCCACTATTTTGACGGATGTAGAGACCATGCCGCATTGCCTGCAGTTCTGGCGCAGCTTTACGCACTGGATCGGGGGCATGGGCGTGCTGGTATTTGTCATGTCCATCCTGCCCCTGGCGGGCGGGGGCAATATGTATATGATGAAAGCGGAGAGCACCGGCCCGTCCGTGGGCAAGCTTGTGCCGAAGGTAAAGGGGACGGCTGGCCTTCTGTATCGCATGTACATGGCTTTGAGCCTGATCATGCTCGTACTTCTTCTGATTGGCGGCATGCCGCTGTTTGATTCACTGATCACCGTATTTGGCACGGCCGGTACCGGCGGTTTTGGCATAAAAAACGACAGTATGGCTAGCTATAATACATATCTCCAGGTTGTGACGACGGTGTTCATGATTATGTTCGGCGTCAATTTCAGCTTTTACTATCTTCTCTGGAAACGGAAATGGAAGACGGCCATCCGGATGACGGAGGTGCAGGTGTATCTGCTGATCATCCTGCTCTCGATCGTGCTGATCACGGTCAATATTTATGGCATGTTTGACGGCGTACTCCAGACGATCCAGCAGGCGGCGTTCCAGGTGGGTACGATCATTACGACCACCGGCTTTGCCACGACAGATTTTAACCAGTGGCCGGTATTTTCAAAGACAATCCTGGTGGTGCTGATGTGCATCGGTTCCTGCGCGGGCAGCACCGGCGGCGGCATCAAGGTGCAGCGGATCCTGATCCTGGTCACGTCCGTCCGCAATGAGCTCGACGTGATCACGCACCCGCATCATGTACGCAAGCTGAAGCTGGACGGGCATACCATTGAGCAGTCCACCGTGCGGCTGGTGAGCGTGTTCCTGATCGCGTACGTGGCAGTACTTGCCCTGTCGCTGCTGATCATTTCGATTGATAATTATGATTTTACGACGAATTTTACGGCTGTGGTCGCCACGCTGAATAATATCGGCCCCGGCCTCGAGGTAGTAGGTCCGACCGGGAATTTTTCTGGATTCTCGTACCTGTCCAAGCTGGTGCTCACGTTTGATATGCTGGCAGGCAGACTGGAACTCTTCCCGATGCTGATCCTGTTTTCCAGGAGTACGTGGAGAAAATAATAATAGAGATTTTGTAACTATTCAGGACAGGTCTTCGCACTTGCTGCGAAGACTGAATGAAAACATACGGCGTGTGGGGAAAAACCTCGTAACTGTGGAGGTACTGAACAGTTACGAATTTTCAGACGCTTCCACCGGAAGCGTCTTCTTCTGTTTCGCCGCCATCCGGCCTCTGCTCCGGCAGGATCAGCCGTACGAGCTCAATCTTGTTCTCCTCCATTTTCAGAACCGAAAGCTGTGTACCGTCCTTCGCCGTGACGGAATCCTGTTCTTCCGGGAGATCGTCGAGCATTTCGATGACGAGGCCGCCGATGGAGTCGCAGGCTTCGGATTCCAGCGACAGACCGAGCGCGTCATTGACGTCGTCAAGCTTGACGGAGCCTTCAATCTCATATTCACGGTCCCCGGTCTGCCGGATCAGGTTCGCCTCGTCCTGATCGTATTCGTCGCGTATGTCTCCGACGATTTCCTCAATCAGATCCTCCAGTGAGACGATGCCGACCGTCTCGCCGTATTCATCCAGGACAATTGCCATGCTTGCAGAATCCTGGCGCATGGCCAGAAGCAGGTCAGATGTCTTTTTAAACTCATAGGTAAAATGCGGCTTGTACATGGCTTCCTCAATAGCAAAGCCCTCCCCGCCGTCATAACAGAAAAACTTCTTGATATTCAGAATGCCGACGACATGCGCCGGATCTTCATGGTACACTGGCAGCCTGGAATATTTTTCATGCCGGAAGGTCTCCTTGATCTCCTCGAAGGAGTCTGTGTCACTGATCATGACCACCTCTGAGCGGGGCAGCATCACATCTTTGACCAGCGAGTCGCCGAAATCCACTACGTTGTAGATCATCTCGCGCTCTTCCTTCTCAATCACGCCCTCCTGGTGGCTGACGTCAACAAAGGTGCGCAGCTCCTGCTCGGTCACTGTGTTCATCGAGCTGTCCAGACTGATGTGGAAGGGCTTCAGCAGCAGGCGGCAGATGGCGTTGATGACAATAATCACCGGGGTCAGAAGCTTCATCAGGCCGCTGATAATAGGACAGTAGATAAGAGAGAGCTTCTCCGGATAAGTAGTGGCGATGGTCTTCGGCGTGATTTCTCCGAAAATCAGAATCAGTACCGTGACAATTGCCGTAGCCACACTGATCGAACCGTCTCCGGCGAGCTTAATCGCCAGCGAGGCAGTCAGGGCTGAAAGAAAGTTGTTTACCAGATTATTCCCGATCAGAAGGGTGCTCAGAAGCTTGGAACGGTTCTCGACCGTTTTTAGAACAGCAAGAGCTCTCTTGTCCCCCTCGTCGGCAAGCGCCTGAAGCCGGATCCGGTTCGCGCAGGTCAGCGCGGTCTCTGCGGAAGAAAAGAAAGCGGAAAGAAGTAACAAAAGAAGCAGTATTATCAATAGTAGCCCAGTGGCGTCGTCCGATGCCAAAAGATCATCTCCTTAATATGTTTGTAATGGACAAAAATGTCATTTCCAATCAATGAGCACAACAGTGCTATTCGTGTCATGATACTACAGAATCGGTGAAAAAGCAACGTAAAGTTATTGTAAAACAGGGTTGTTTCACGAACATTTTTTACCACGATTCCTTGCCTGGTGCAAAT
>JAJQBS010000035.1 GCA_021203145.1 Lachnospiraceae bacterium
AAAGAAATCATCAAAAAACTCATCCCACAAATTTTCTCTGTAAATACTCGGTCTCAACATATGTCATCTCTCCTTTTATTATACACAACCATTTTGTTTTTATCTGTATTGGAACCGGATTCGAAATGAAATCTGTTTTTATTTTTCAATCTCTCTTCCTTTGTTCTATGAGAGTTATAGTACCAATTGTTAGCAGCGTCAAGGGTTGAGTGCTAGTTTTGTGTGAAAAATTTGTGAATTGTCTGATTATTTTCGTGTCTTACAATTTCTGACGCAACGGGCAGGCCGAATGAGTCACCTTCTCAGCCAGTTTCTCATAACCCATATCTCTCAAATAATCCTGCAGAATGGGTACAGACTGCGTGGACTCCGGTCCGACAATCAGCTCTGTAATGACATTCTCCATTTGTGTATCTGCTATCTGACACAGTTTCTGCAGATCCACCGGATAATACTTCTTAATGCGTTCGTTTGAAATATGATACCTGGGCTGTACGTTGAAAAATCCCTGTTCAAATGGAGAGACAGAGGAAATGCCCCCTCACTCTGTTCGGCGGCAGCTTGCTGCGGCCATTTTAAAAACGCTTCGCGTTGGCCGCAGCTGCCAGCCGCACTTCTTTTTCGCTCTGGAAGGAGGGATGCTTGAAAGCAGCGGAGGCAGCCCAGGCATGATTCAGTGCTGCCCGAATCGCCGGCGATGTGATCAAGGAGAGCCTCGCCATTTAAAGTCGCACTAAAGTGCGAGGCGAGGCCTACGTCCTGCATCAAAAAGCGATGCAGGACATTTCCCATGGAGCCTTGTGACGGCGTATCAGACGATATATAATCTCAACCAATTCATGTTCACCTACATCATCCCGATAGAATACCGTCTGGAGCGACAACGGTTCAACAGCCATCTTTTTCAACAAATCATACCGAAAAGCCATGCAGACTCCACGTCCATGATTCGCGTAGCGTTTCCGAGCGCTGTCCTGCGCGAAGCGCACTCAAAATGGACAGCGCGACTTGCCGCCGAACGAAGTGAGGGGGCGTTTCCATCCTGCGCGGCATCGTCCCGAAAGCAGGAAAAACAGGCTGCATAAGCAGAATAGATAAATTCCTTTTCTTTTTCCGCAGCAAAAAACTTTTCTGTCCATCGTGCCCGGATCAGATCGCCGTCATTCTGAAAACGTTCTACAACCGCTTTACAGAGACTGCTCATAAAAAGCGTCATTTCAGAGGCGTCATTCATATTCAATACATTATTCAGGCGAAGCTCAGCATTGCTCAGAATACCATCCAGTGCGCCGAAATCTGTATAGTGATAGAGTGTCGTAACATTTTCCGGTTGTTCCATATTCTGCCCTCTCCAATCGTCTATTTCGCCCAGGCTTTTATCTCATCATCGCTCTGGTTACTGATACGAATCGCCGGATGAACGTTCGCGCCTTTACAGATTTCTGCTATTGTCTGCCGGGATTTCTCTGGTCCTGATGAACCACTTGTACAAAAAACATAAACCTCTTTACCTGAAAAATCGTATTCCTCCGCAAATGTCCGGATCAAACGAGGACAATTGCCATACCAGAATATGTCCTCGATTCGCTCGCGAATCGGGGACGCAGGCCGCGCCATCGCCGCCAGGCGATTTAGCATGGCACGGCTTCCCGTGGGAAACCAATATAAATACGGTCATAAGAACTAAAATTCTTTACATGAGTTGTCACCGCCGGTTTTTCCTTTGTCGCAATCTCTTTACCGCCAATGGCTACTGCTTTCAGGTATCCGCCATAATCCTTTTCTCCTTTGATTTCGAACAGGTCACCGCCTGCCTGGGACTGAATTCTTTCAGCAGCTTTCTTTGTTACACCTGAAAGGGAAAAATACGCAACTAATGTTTTCATATGCAACCTTCTCGTAAATATTTATCAAAATCAAAAGACTTCCTACGCTTTCACAAACCTCTCTACTGCCTCCAGCGCTATCTTATCATGTTCTTTAGAAAACCCATGCTTCCCATCCGGAATGACTACAAGCTCCGCATTTCTGTAAGCTTCCGCCGCTTTCCGGGCATAGCTGCAATCCACAATTTCGTCCTTTGTACCATGAACAATCAAAACCGGACCATCATAAGAACAAATTGCTTCAACTGCATCCACATCCAGAACAGACTGTGCATATGCTCTTCCGAGTTTCATCGGTCCACAGTGAATCACTTCCGGAATATTCTGCGGGTCAAATTTCGCAAACATCATCTTACCAGATCTGGCATCATCCGGAATACACAATGCCGGATAAAACAAAATCAATCGCCTGATTTTCCCGCCAAGTTCTGCTCCTGTAAGTGCAGAAACGAAACCACCCTGACTGCAGCCCATCAGGGTAATATCGTCCTTGTTTACAAAGGAAAGCTTTCTGGTATAGGCAATCACTGCTTTCAGATCTTCTTTCTCCGTAAAGACAGTCATTTTGGTTGTATCATTATCACTTTTTCCATGGATGCAGCCGCCATTGAAGTCAAAGCAAAATGCCGCAAAGCCACGCTCTGCAAGAAATTTCGCATATCCTTCCGTGGTTTTGTAGTTTGTCATAAAACCGTGGCTGACTATTGCTATCGGAAGATTCTCTCCATCCGGAATAAAAGCAAGCCCCTGAATCGTCATCCCATCTCGTCTGCATAAAAATCTCTTTTTTGAAATGTTCATTTATAATATCACCATTTTAACCTTTCTTTCGTCTTAGAGCTTTCAACAAGTCTTTCTTCGGCTCCGTCCCGGACGGAATGTTTTTCAGTCCCGGCATATGCCGCTGCAGCATCACCAAAGCCAGGATAACTGTAAGAATCCCCACTTCAATCCCATAAAAATAAAATGTCGGCAGGATAAAAGCAGCGGGTATCAAAACAGCCCCAATCGGCAGATAATGACTAATCAATACCCCAATCAGTCCAATTATGCAGGCAAGCAATCCATAACCGAAAGAAATACTAACCAGCGCAGCACAGGTACAGGCAACCCCTTTTCCGCCCCTGAACCGATGCCAGACGGGGAAATTATGGCCAATCACCGCGTCGAGTCCCGCATATGCAGCTGCAGTCGCTCCCAAATCTGGGAATAAAACCATTCGGCAAAACAGACTCGGTACAAATGTTTTAAGCAGATCTCCTGCCAATACCACCATACCATATTTTACTCCGTAATATGTCCGTGATTCGCTTTAGCGAATCATGGACGCAGGCCGAGCCATCGCCGACAGGCGATTCTGCATGGCGAGGCTCTCCTTGACTTCACGATATTTGCCATTCCCGGATTACCGGTTCCTACATCAAAAACACTCTTACCAGAAATCCGTCTCGAAACAACCTCCGCTGTCAGGAAATTACCAAACACATATCCAAGCAACAGGCTTATAAATCTGCCCATTATGCATCACTGTCCTTTTCAAACCTCAAAAATAATATCATTCTTGCCATCTATCCTGCAATCTGCTACACTGTCTATTAGAACCTCGGAAGGCGGAAGCAGATATGAATTACAAAGAATACATTTGGAACAAGGTACACAGCCTGTACTATCAATATGATATGAACTGCGCCCAGACAACGCTGACTTGCCTGTCAGAACTGTATAACTTTCCGGTCAGCGAGGATGTTTACACTGCAGCTATTGGAATGCACGGTGCCGGCGGGCTGCGGAAGCGCCCCCCCCTCACTGTCGTTCGGCGGCAATCTTCGTTTCACTCCGGTCGGCGCTAAACGGACATCCACTGGATGTCCAGCGCCGCGTCTGCCATTTAAAAACGCTCTACACTTCGTTCCGGTCGGTGCTAAACGCGTGCCACTGGCACGCAGCACCGCGTTGGGCAGACGCTACAGAGCACAATGCGGTCTGATTGAAGGTGCCCTGATGTTTATTGGCCTGTATTTTTCCGCGGCACACATGAGTGAAAAAAATATTGTATTGATTTGCTATCAGTATGCCAGGGAGTTTGAAAAAACATTCGGTTCACTAAGCTGCCGGGAGCTTCGCCCGGGCGGATTTTCCAAAAACGATCCGCCGCATCTGTGCGAGTCCATTACCTGCCAGGCGATTGAATTCGCTTATCTTTTTATACAGGAGGCTGAACCGTAAATCTCATGAGATTACGCGTTAAAATATCGGATATTTGCAATGTTCAGTAGCACAATAATAAAGTTTTATTCCGTCTTCCTCCGGCTGTTTAGGTATTCATTATATACTGCGTTGCTATGTTCCAACTGCTTCTTCTGCATAATCCGGTTCCTGTCTCCGAGAATTGCCAACATCTCATCTACAATTTCACCTTCCGGTAACTCGCTGTAATGAGAAAGATAAAAGATCATTCTCTGTGCTGTAAAATCTGTATTCAGGTTCTGTGTAATCAGGTCGCAAAATCGTTCCTGATATCCTCTTTCCAGCATAATCTGATATAGTTCCTGACTTAATTCTGATTTTGGTTTCATATGCTCCGCCATCTTCCTGTTCTGCTTCACCATGTATAAGTTTTTACTTCACAATTTTTAATTCCAAAAGCTGCGTATTCTTCATTAGTCATGTTATAAAAATAAGAATGTACCACGCGGGCAATCCCATTATGAGCCACAAGCAAATAAGTTCGGTCATCTCTCCGGATATCATCGATCAGGTTATACACCCGCTGACACAGCTGCATCATCGACTCCCCACCATCGTAACGATCCAGGAAATGGGCTTTCGCTGCCCGGAATTCCTTCCCATCTCTGGGAGTGGATTCATATCGGCCAAAATTCTGTTCCTTCAGCCGTGGCTCCATCCGCATCGGGATACCGGTTTCTTCAGAAATATGCCTTGCTGTCTCAGAAGCCCGCACCAAAGGCGAATACAGAATTTCGTCTATTGGCAGTTTTTCTACAGCAAGCTGTTTGCCAAGCGCGATCGCCTGCTCATGCCCACGCTCCGTAAGGGCAATATCCGTAGCGCCGCAGATTTTATTCTCGACATTCCAGATAGTCTCTCCGTGTCTCGTGAAATAAAGTGTTCCCACCCTTTTCTCCTCCTACTACTCAGAACAAATGCTCCAGATAACTTCCATCTGCCTGTAATTCCTCAAAGCACTCCGTCAGATTGTCATCGTCCATGACCTGCAGCACTTGCCGCATCCCACCGGCCAGTTCTTTCTTCTCATATTCTTCCCGTGAAATCCAGTAAACCAGCCCTTCTTCGGAGCTTTTCAAATCTCCATCGAATGAATCTGCACGGTAAAGCAGGCCGACATTATGTAAACCATCCCGATACCAGTGATAGATTCCCTTCAACACCGGATGATGAATCGTCAGTCCTGTTTCTTCTTTCATTTCCCGGATTACCGCTTCCGTGAACGTCTCCCCGGCTTCCACATGACCTCCGGGAAAGGTCGTACCGCTGTAATTGCTGCCTGTTTTATCCAGGGCAAGTATCCGATCCCCATCACACAGCATACACATATTCATGAAGATTACTTTTTCCGGCGGATGTTTCTCCGACTTTTCATGATTTTTCATTCGCGTCACCTTTTCTGTACCCGGTCACAGCTATATTACTAATGGCTGTCATAGCCGCACTCTTAAAATCAGAATTCAAACTTTTTAAAATTCAACGAATTCTGTAAATTATTGTCCCAGGAAGGTCACTTTCCCGTTTTCTATATCATAAAGTGCTCCAACAACCTCTGCATTAGCCATCTCTTCATTGTCAGCAAACGCAGCCCGTATACATGATACAGTACCTTTGATGTTCATGACGATGGCTCTATACGGATCTTTTTCTGAACGTATCACTTTGGCTATTTTATCCGTAATACTCTTTACATATCCGCCGGCATTTCCGGCCATTGCTGCCCCAACAGCACCACAATTCGTATGACCAAGGACAACGATTAAGGGACAGTCCAAATGCTCTACTGCGTATTCAATGCTGCCAAGCGTATTGTCATCCATCACATTTCCAGCAGTACGAATCACAAACAATTCACCAACTCCGCAGGAGAAAATTGCCTCCGGTATTACCCGCGAATCTGAGCAGGTAATAATGATTGCAAACGGATGCTGCCCGTTTTTCGCAGTATCCATCCGGATTGCTTCAGAGATATCTCCGATTTCATTCCTGCTATGTAAAAAATTCTCGTTCCCTCTCTTTAATCGTTCGATACCTTCCTCAATATTTACCATTTCTATCTTCCTCCTGTACTCGAATCACGCTTCATCCTCAGTTTTCAGTGAAGCGCGAGTTACCTCAAATATAAACCACGTCTGAAGATTTGCTAATACAAAAGCCCCAGCACAAGCATATAATATTCCGGCAGCTTTCCTTCTTCCATCCACAGCAGCTTCTGGTGCAGATATTTCGTCACAGTCAGGCCAACATTTCCTCCCAGGGCTTCGATCGAGTAACGCATTCGTTCCGGATGACGGCATGGCAATCCTCGTTCCCGCGTACAGAAGCTGCTGTCTATCATCCGTTCTTCTGCATCTTTCGTCTTCTGTTCCCGCGAACATTCGGTGCAGTATCCGCCGCTAAGCGAAATACTCCCTTGCTTATCCTTTTCCATTTGCAAAAGTTCTTCTGCCAGAGAACTTTTAAATGTCCCCATAATCTCCGCAGTCAACCGGGAACTCTCCTGAGAGGAATAACTGCCGGATAGCAAATCCTCAGGAAGGTAAATTTTCTCACCAATCAAATGAAGTGTATCGTATCTTTTCCAGTAGCTGACCGGATCAAAATCAAATTCCGGGCAGGACCATGTCTTATTATAATTTGGACATGCGCGGCAATATTCAGCAAACGTCGGCACATCCACGCAAGTCTCCAGATATTCCCCGACAGGAACATCCGCCTCAAAACGTTCCGTGCGAAAATTCCGGATCTCCATTTCAATCAAATCTAATCTTTCTGATTCCATCAAAGCTTCCCTCCTGAACCATCGGATAATTTCTTCCAGAGTTTTTTGTTTTATAATACCTCACTTGTGGGAGATCACTGTCCCTACCGTAACTACAGCCATCATAACAGCTACCAGGAGAAGCGGTATCATGCCGTCTACATAGCCATTCACCTTATCCAGTATCTAAGGAGAGCCGCGCAATTTAAATGCGCTTCGCGCATGGCGCGGCCTACGTCCTCGAACTAAGTTCGAGGACAAATAGTATAAAAGGTAGCAAATCATACTGACAACAGCAGCGATCAGTGTAATGACAAGAAGCACGATCACCGTTGATTTCATAAACTGTCCCTGAGCAAACAGAGCGTTCAGTTCCAGAAACATCAGAGTCGTCCAGCCGACAATTAAAAACAGCTCTGTCGTTATCTGCCGCTTTAAAAGTACACTGGTTCCTACCAGCAGGACGATATAAACAACCACTCCGCCGATCAGCACCGCATTTCGAGGAAACAAAAGCGCGTCACTCTCCACAGCACCGCTGCCCTGAACAATCTGCGCCACTGCAGCCACACCAAATAACAGCGCCGGGATTAGAAGTCACCCGCTTCGGAGACCTTTGACCGCGCTTTCCGGCCTAAACGCAATCAGCCACCATGCCAAGTAAAAGGCACAACAGCCAATCAGCAGCAGATTTCCTGTCAGCATCTGACGAGTCTGCGAGTCAAAATCTGAAAACATCAGGATTCCTCTCTGTCGCAGTCATAGTGCTGACGGCTATCATAACCCTCCTCTTTAAAATCAGAAATCAGCTTCCTGTAAAAATCTCATTATTCAGTTTTTAACGTTTCCGTCCTACAATCCGGTAATAATCCTTCATATCAATCATGAGGTCTACATAGAATTTCGGACTACGGAACGGGTCTAAAATGGTTTGTGAAGAAGGCAAACCGTCTCAACGTGTTCATCATTGTCCAAACTCATATTCATATCTTCTTCAATAATCGGCAGCTTGAATTTAATAGATTTCAGCCACTGCCCATTTGGCTGACGTTCTTCGTATATCTGTACTTCTTCAATCAGTTCTTCCATCAGCTGGCGCTTCTCAATTTCATTCATAGCCCCATACAACTGGTCAAAGCAGACAAGCACTTTATAAATGTTATCTCCGGTAAGTTTTTCTGCTTCGATTGTCTGCTTTTTCGCTCGTGCTTCGATCATCTGTGATTCCAGATCTTCAATCTTATCATACATCTTGTAAAGCCGGTCATCCAGATCTGCTTTCCGCCGGATGTAATGCCTGTCATCCGGATCAAGGGAATCAATCTCCTCCATCAGTTTTGATTTTGTGGAATAGCTCTGGCGCAGCTGCTTCTCATAGTTGGCAATCTCCTGGTCGATAGCAGTTGTGTCCACCTGCATATTGATTTTCTCCTGCATCATCGCAGCAAATTTCGGATTCCGGACAAGTTTTGTAATAACTTCCGCCACGGCATCGTCCAGAAGCTCTTCCTGCACCTGCTTTTTATAATCACATTTATGCCCGCGCGTCATTGTGCGGTGCTTGCAGCCATAATAATAAAAATCCTTATATTTTGTCCCGTCCTTTTTATATTTGATGCTCTTATTTCCATACATACCGACACCGCAGACAGGGCATTTCACAATACCGGACAGCAGGTGTGTCCGTTCATTTTTCGGCTTATTCACATGCTCATATTTCTTTGCCTGTGCAAGCAGTTTCACCTGGGCTGCCTGCCAGACATCTTCGGATATAATCGCCTCATGCAGCCCATCCGTGAGCAGATAATTGTCCTGCTCCACCAGACGGTATTCGTTCCTGGTTCCATGCACCTTTTCTGTTTTCCGCCGCCCATATGCAATCTTGCCGCAGTAGACCGGATTCTTTAAAATCAGACGAATCAGATGCGCATCAAACAACGGGTTCTTTCCATTCTGCCGGGGAATTTTGTGGATTCCGTGGTTCTCCAGATATTTGGCAATCCCATTCGCTCCAATATCCGTGTTGACATACTGGTCGTAAATAATGCGGATCGCCTCGGCCTCCTCCTCATTGATTTCCAGCTTTCCGTTTACCAGCCGGTAACCATAAGGGGCAAAACCGCCGTTCCACCGGCCTTCCCTAGCTTTCTGGATACGGCCTTCCATCGTCTGGACACGGATATTTTCACGTTCAATCTCCGCAACCGCCGAGAGAACAGAAATCATCAGCTTTCCAGCATCCTTTGACGAATCAATCCCATCTTCCACACAGACAAGATTCACTCCAAAATCCTGCATGACCTGCAAAGTGGACAACACGTCCGCCGCATTCCTGCCAAAGCGGGACAATTTAAAAACAAGCACGAAAGAAATGCCATCCTTGCCGGAACGAATATCCTCCATCATTTCATTAAACTGAACCCTGCCCTCAATGGACTTGCCCGATTTCCCAGCATCCTCGTATTCATGAACGATTTCATAATCATTATAGTCCGCATACGCTTTCATACGGTTCTTCTGTGCGTCCAGAGAATATCCGTCGATCTGCATGGTTGTGGATACTCTCGTGTATGTGTAGACTTTTGTTTTTTCTTTACTCACTATAAATTCCTCCGTCTGTAGCCCTCTGTGAATACCACTGACCTATCGCTCAAAAATGTGCCATAGGAAAAGAGAATATATTTTCCTGATTTCTGCACCAGACCGGTGCAGTTTTGCAAATGGCTGCAAATAAATCATGCCTGTCACAATCT
Source organism: Lachnospiraceae bacterium (assembly GCA_021203145.1). Taxonomy (GTDB): domain Bacteria; phylum Bacillota; class Clostridia; order Lachnospirales; family Lachnospiraceae; genus Choladousia. The sequence goes on from JAJQBS010000035.1 coordinate 9,648, forward strand.
TGTCAATCAACTACCCGTCAACGAAATTTCCCCTGAAAGAAGGCTGTTTTTCAGGATTTTCATTCAAAAAACAGCCAGCTAATCAACTATCCGTCAACGAAAATTTCCTTGTAAAACAGCAGTTTTTCAAGATTTTCATTCAAAAAAACATCCAGTCAATCAACTATCCGTCAACGAAATTTTTCTTGTAAAACAACGGTTTTTCAAGGTTTCTGTTCAAAAAACAGCCAATCAATCAACTATCCATCAACGAAATCTTATGCCCAGTATGGTATATACTTTCTTGATTTCACAGCCACAGTTGGATCTGCAATTTTAATCAATCCAGCATTCAGCGTGTCTTTTATTATTCTTGACATCATCGCCTTATTCTTATCGTCTATTCCAAACCGTCCTCTCAACACAGAATTTGAGACTAGTATTTCATTCACGTAATAATAACATGTCGCCAGATAACATGTCCGAACACGATCCTCTTTCTTCCAGTCCTTCAAACTCGGATACCAGTACAGCTTTGTCCGGGTAAAATCATCACCAGTCTCCACCTTTGGCGCAGGGATTTTCAGATCGCTCATGCCTTCTTCCATACGGTCAAACCCGCTTCCACGCTCCTCACAGATTCTTGCCATCCGCAAAAATGAAGCCATGGATTCATTTCTCGCATGCGGCGCAGTGTCAATGATCCGATTCACATCCACCAGCAAGCCACCGGGATTTGACGCTTCTACCTTCGTGTCAAAGATTTCCATCATCGGCCCGGTTCCGCGCACATCCAGCTGCTGATGAATAATCAGATTGCTGACCATCTCACGAATAGCCTTCTCTGGGAACATCCTGTGCTCAATTCTGGAACCGGATTCGATTTCTTCGCTCTGCGGAACAAGGGTATTGATATAATCACAAATATCATCAAACTCCACCGCATATCCTTTGGTAAACACTTTTTCACGGAGCGCATGGGTTCTTCCATTTCCTTTGTATTGAATAACCCGGATTGCTTTTCGCTTCAGATTTCTGAAATTATTCAAATCCTTAGCCAGAAGCAATGCACCCATGTTTGTGATTTCATAGTTTCCATTATCCATCTCGCGGATAAATTCTTCATCAAGCATGTTATGAATCATGCCTGAACGGCTTGTCGGCAATGGCATTTTCAGCAATGTATAATAAGCAGCACAATCAAGAAGTGCCGTTACGCCTTCCTCTGTCACGTTTGATACGGCAGTGCGAAGTTCGTATGCCGTATTCTCAAATGATCTCCAGAGTGCGCGTTCTTTTTCCGGAAAATCCTTCAATTTTTTCTTATAAGACCCTATCCGGATAAATTCCGTCCCGCTAAAGCTTACCGGTCTGACAGTTGCTTTCGGTATTTCAAGAACGACTACTTTCTTATCTTCAACCATAACCTCTGTAAAACCAAAATCCAGATTTGGAGAAGTTAGTCCGGTCAGCCAGTTTTCGAGTTCCTGATTGCCTTTCTTTGCCTCTGTCGGAGCAAAATGAGTGCCAATCACTTCATGTGTCGCATCTTCTATACCCCATAAAACATATGCTGTTTTTTTCCCGTTCAAGGCAGCAGAATTGCTCAAGGCCGAAATATATTCACCAATCATCTGTGGATTCTCATTATCACATTTGAATTCCACCCATTCCGTCTCTTTGGAAAGCTTTCTTAATCTTTCCACCAGACTTTTATAATAATCTTCCGAAGCGCGAATCATAATCACATTCTCCCATCTGGTTTATATAATCGTTTGGACATACTACTCACGAAAAATTATATCATCTCGCAGGTCTATTTACAATCTCTGATTACAATAATTATCATAGGCATTTAGACCACTTGCATAGAATTCCAAATTCGATTCGGATTTCACTTCTTATGCACCTATTTGAAATCCATAGCAAGCAGTCTTGAGCTTCCAAAATGGAATATCAACTTCAATCATATCCGCTCCTGTCAACTGTAAATCAGCTGCTCTAAAACCACTTCCTCGGCTGCATTCCGGATGTTATTCATCGCACCAACCCAAGTCATCTGGTCACGGGCTTTCAGTGCCTCGTCAATATGCTGTCGCTTTTGCATTTGCTGAACCAGCAGTTCCATCCGGTCATTTGCTGCATCGTCAATTTCATTCAGGTGCGATGTCAGCTTTCCTGTAAGCAGCAGCGATGAATATAACCCTGCATGATGTTCTTTCAGGAAGGCTTTCCGCATCCTGCCATATTTTCCATAATGCGGCTCTTCCTCCTCATACACAGCCAGGTCCGGATAATACATTCCATCCGCACCCAATGTATAGATGCCACCCATTCGTTCATACGTGCTCTGCATTTTCCGTCCTCCTTCTTTATTTTGGGTTTGGACATGTTTCTCACGAATTATCATATCATATTATTCTCTGGATTTCAATCATCGATCTGCAAAATTTATGATTGAATGATTCCGTTAATCATCTGATCATGCAGACGCTCTCTCTTCGACGCTTTCTTCTATACTTTCCTCTATATTATTTTCATCTGCGGCTGTTCCTTCTGCGATGGATTCCTGCGTTATTATTTGATTCTGTGGCTTATCGCTCTCGTTGGCGCACCCGCAGGAATTTTCCTGCTCCTTTGGTATTTCTACAGAATCCGTGTCGATTACGCCTGCATATTTTGCAATCAGATTTGCCAGCAGATCAGCTAAGCCGCTCCATTCGTCTCTCATCTCGGTATGCTCTCCTTTTCATCCTGGCAATTATATAAAAAGTTCCTTTGCTTTCTCCAGATTCGCTGCGGCATTCATCTCACGGATATTCCAGTTGTTGATTTTCAACGGAATACACCGTTCGAGAATCCTGTCATAAATCCTTGCGCGGGAAAGCTCCGCCGGATGCTTCAATTCTTCAATCGTCAGGTTTGTCGTCACAATCAGCGGCTTTTTACTACGGTAACGGCTATCTATGACATTGAACACCTGCTCATTTGCGAAATCAGAATTCCGTTCTGCGCCAAGGTCGTCAATAATCAACAGACTGTAATGATTCAAACTGGCGATAAAACCGTTTCGGTCATCGCACCGTAAATCCGTCAGTCGGTTCAGTATCCTTGCAAAATTAGTCATCAGAACCGGGACCGCCTGTTCCAGAAGGGCATTTGCGATACATCCTGCAAAAAAAGATTTTCCAGTTCCTACATTACCCCAGAGCAGAAGTCCGGTCCCATTCTTTTTCATCTCCTGCCAGTTGTCCACATATGTATGGGCATGACGCATCTCTGGGTTAATGCCGCTATCATTGGCAAAGCAGTAATCATACAACTTCGTGTCCTGCAGCCCCGCTGATTTCATGCGTGATACTTCCGCCAGAAATTCCCTCTGCGCCCGTTCTGCCTTTTCTTTCTCATCTGCCGCCTCGCGGCACCTGCATCGGATTTTGGGTTTCAGAACTTTCCCGTCAATCATAACCACGGTCTGTCTCGGCGTATGGCATTCTTTGCAATAAATCAATCCATCCGCTTCATTGATATATTCATCCTCGTACAGTTCGTTTCCCGAAAATATTTCCTGCATCGTATCCACTATATTTTTCATAGACTCTCATCCTCCCTGCATTCATAATTCCGTGATGGCGACGCTGCCCTGTCTCTGGCTTCCCAGCTTTTAATGGTTGCCGCATGATTCCGGTAAGATTTCCCGTGAGTTTCCATATAGACGGAAAGCCGTTCTATGTAATCCCCATAATTGCGGACATTTTCTTTCAGGTCTGCCATCTGCTCCTCTGTCAGAAATACATTCCGATAAGTTCCATATGCTAACAGAGCGCCGTCACTTTCTCTTTTTTTCTGATTTGTTTTTACTCTCTCTTTTTTATTACCAGACAGATTTCCGTCTGTCCGGGAGACAGTTTTCTGGCTATCTGGTGGGCAGTTTTCTGTCTGTTCCAGGGACAGATTTTGGTCTGCCAAAGCGGATGTATCTGTCCGTACAGGCGCATTTGACGGAATCTTCACATAAATCCGGTTAGGTTTGCCCGTCCCCAGCCGCCTGCGCAAAATCAATTCATTTTCTTCCAGATCCGACAGACAATATTTCACGGTCGTCTCGCTCTTATGAAGCATCGCCGCCATATTTGTAATTGTAAAATATAGAAACACATGCCCTTGCTCATCCAGCCATTCCTTTTTCTTCATGGATATCCGCGCCCGGTCAAGCAGCAGCACATAAAGGAATTTTGTCGTTTCGGACATCGGGTAGTCCATAAGAAACCGCGGGCAAATCATATAAGGTGGAAACTGCGTATCCGCTGTTAAAAACTGTGTCATGTACTACCATCTCCCTTCTGTCCGTTCTCAGACTGTCGGCTTGCGATATCCTGTTGATCTATTACAAATCGTTTCATCTGATCCTCCTGTCCCTACGCATCTCGCTTTTCTCTGTTATCTTTTGCACTCCAACCCGCTCGTTTTTGAGCAGGTTCGGATGCCTGCGTCTTAGATTTCCATTTCTTCTTTCCGTTTTGATATCTGACTGGAAGTTCCCCGGTATTGTTCCCGGTTTTTCTGCTCCTGCTGTTTCTGCCTAAGCTGTGCCAGCACGGATTCGCGCTCCTGTAGTTCCGGCTCTGGCGCGTGCTTTTTTGGTTTTGCCGTTTTCGATGCAGGCTCCGTCACGGATTTTTCTGTGTCAGCCTTTTCCTTCTCAGGTAAAACCTTGGAGACAAAGTATCGAACATCCTTCAGCTCTTTTAAATCCGCCTGTACGGATTCCAGCTCCGCCTGCTGTGACTGGATTGCTTCCCGGTGCTGCCTGCATTCGGCAAGCAGCTCCTCCTTTTCGATGGGGCTGTCCGGTTCCAGCCAGTTCTGTTTCAGATAACGTGCCGCTTTCCGGTAAGCGGCAAGGTCGTCCTTATGC
>JAJQBS010000070.1 GCA_021203145.1 Lachnospiraceae bacterium
CTGTATAACTGTATTTTCTAAAAGCATACCTTCCAAATATCTTATAACAAGAATTAATTATTTTTCTAAAACTGATTTTGATACGATCAATATCTTTTTCCTGATATGTATTAACAAGTTTCATTACTTTAATTAGATAACTATCTATATTTCCATTATATTCTTCTCTGAAATCCAACTCAGTAAATGCAAGAAAACGTGTTATATACTCTCGATCCAACATCCGGTTCGTTCGAATACTATTTTCAGTAACCGTCAGAAATTCATCCGTTCTTGCAAGTTCTTCTATTAAATCCGTCACCTTACCCTGATAAAGCGCCTGTCTGATTTCCTGATCATTGAGCACAATTCCACCCGTATTGATCCTTTGGAAAATATTATATACTATTTCCTCAGGAGCCCCTTTTTCAACAGTATATGCGATAATAGATGTTTCTTTAATCCGCCGCATATATTGTCTCGGAAGTTCATCAAATGTATGATCATTGAAATCTGTTAGATACTGGAGATTTTCAAGCCTTTTCTTTTCTCGATGTCCAGTTTCTTTATTTTCAGTACCTACCAAAAAGTTTTGAAACGCTGTCAATCTCTGTAACCCGTCAATTACAATCCAATTATCTTCATCTGCCGCATTAAAATAAAAAGCGGGAATTGGAATTTTCAGCATCAGTGACTCTATTAGTCGACTTTGCTGCGTCAAAGACCATAGGTTTCCATTTCTCTGGAAACTTGGATTTAAATCGATCTCTTTATTTTCCAAACGTTCCATTAAATTGTATACATTCACTGGTCTTTGACCTATATTAACTTCAGCAGGGATAAAGCTTGCTGGGTCAGTTTCCTCAGCAATATATCCTTCATCTTCTTCAGGTGTAATAGATATTCCTTTTACATTGAGCTCCTCTATTACACTCATAATATCAGCATCCGTTACCCCTTCCGTTTTTTCTTTTAATATGTCCACGACAACATTATAGCTGATAGCATTTTCATTATTTCGGGCAAATTTTAGTACCTCAGATATTTTTTCCTCATATTTTTTTTTCATAAATAAAATCCCCCATTTAATCAAATAAAAATGAACCTATTCAGCTCACCAAGCCAAAGATTGCCTGGATCACGACCCGCTATTACTATAAAAAAGCATTTTAATAACCTATAGAAGCAGTTTATCACATAGCTTCATGGCTCACAAGCACAATTTCAACCTTTTCAATGGGAGAGGCAATTTTGTACGAAAGACGCTTTTCACTTAGGCAAGCTGAAATTGGCCTAATTAATTACATAAATAGAATCCCACACTCACACCACTCCGACCACCTTCAGCACCCAGTAGATCAGCCCAAGCGCCCAGCTGGTGAACAGCCCGTACAGGATCACCGGCCCGGCGATGGTGAAGATCTTGCAGCCGATGCCGAAGACCTGGCCTTCTGCTTTATATTCAATAGCAGGGGAAGCAACTGAATTGGCAAACCCGGTAATCGGCACCAGTGTTCCGGCGCCGCCAAATTTGGCGAGCTTCGGATAGATCCCAAATCCGGTCAGAATGACGCTTAAAAGTACCAGAAGAAGGGAGCACCAGCTACCCGCAGTTTCCTTGTCCAGGCTGAAAAAAGAGACGCCGGCATTCAGAATCAGCTGTCCGATCACGCAAATCGCACCCCCGGTAATGAAAGCCTTGCACATATTTAGTACGAGGCTGTGGGTCGGGGTAACTTCCTTTACATACTTCTGGTATTCCTTCTGCTGCTGTTGTTTTTCTTTTTCTTTATCAGGCATACGTTTCATCCTCCTTGGGTGTTGAATGGTTGAAAAAACACAAACATTATTCTAAAGTATGCCCTTTTATCCTCTTCTTAATCATCATTCCTGTCAGAGGGAACTCCTTTTCAAAATTCTGCAAATTATATATTTACAAGTACTCGTTACCCGATCTTAAAAGCTTCCTAAGGATTGCTGTTGCCTGCCGTTTTTTTGTCAAAATCATCCATCAACGATCAGATATTTTCCATCAGGCAGCGGAAATACCTCCGCCTGTGAGAGAAGCTCCTCTTTGGTCATCCCGGCGATGTCGCCGCCATTTTCTTTAAAATATTTTTTGAGTTCTCTGTAATTATCAGCTACAACAGCCATGCACTCATCCAGAAATTCATCTGCCTCTTCTAATGTCTCCGCGACCGGCTCGTCAAACAGCTGTCCCTGATTTTTCAGAAACACTTCCAGATATTCTTTTTTATATGTCATGTGGCCTCCTTCTAATGTCTTCTAATTTCTCCTAACCCGGATAAACCGGAATCGAAATTTTGCCATTTTGCGCTAAAAATCGTTTATAAGCGACCTAAATATAGTTTCTGTCCTTTTCACACAAATATTCGCAAATGTTCCGTCTCGTCAAAGCTGCTAATCACAGTTACAAATATTCTTTATTCAAGACCATTCTTTACATGAGATTCCAGCCGCATCCGCCAGAATCTCATGAAACTGCCCGCCGCAGCGCTCAACCTCGCCGAGGACGGTATCAATTCCCCTGCGTGTCCGATGCCAGCTCTCCCGGCTGATTTCATTGACCACGACCGGACAGACGAGAAATTCGGTGTCCGGAAACTGCTGCTGGTAGTACATCAGGCAGCGCCTTGCATGAAAGGCCTTGCAGCAAAGGATTGCCCGCCGGATGGTAAGACCGGCCTGATCCGTCACACGTCTGGAATAAATTGCATTTTCCCAGGTGAAGGTTGCCTCCGGTTCACGGAGAATCGCCTGCTTTTGAACACCTTCCGCGGCAAGGATTGCACAGAGAAAATCGGATTCCGTCGCATACAGGGCTGCGTTTTCTGCAATCTCATGCACGGCTGTATCCGGCAGATTCTCGGGCCATATCCGAATGCCTGCATCCTGTATCCCGGATGATTTTAACTGTTCTGCCCGGTCTTTTTTGATGCTGTATTTTCCGGATGGCAGTACATAGGGTGCATACGCCTCCTGATATAAATGAGCGGCATGCCTGGCCAGCTCCGGGCAAAAACTTCCCGGGATAAAAATAATATCCGCCTTTTGCGGCAAATCCTCTACAAATATGAAATCAGTAATTGCGTCGTAGAACATCCGTATTCTCCTCTCCGCCCAAAACGCCGCCGATCCGCGAAAAAGACATTGTGAAGCCTGCCAGGCTTCCTTCGCATTCGCATTATCTTGAATAATTGAATAATTCAAAATGCGAAAGGAATGGATGATTACAGCCAGGCCTGGCGCAGTCTGGATAATGCATCATGAATCTCCTGCTCGGAAAGGTTCGCATATCCAAGAAGTACGGTATCCTGAAAAGGTTTTCTGGCGTCCCCGACATAATAGCCGGACAGGCCATAGACGCGTACATCTCTTTCGGCTGCCCGTCGGATGGCTTCCTCCTCCGTCATGCCGTTGGTAAAGGTCAGAAGCAGATGCACGCCCGCGTTTTCTCCGCTCACCTGACAGATTCCTCGAAATGCTTTCAGCTCCGCAAGCAGCGCGTCATGACGCCCCCGGTATACGGCGCGCATGCGGTTCAGATGACGTTCATAGTATCCCTCATTCAGGAAACCGGCGATCAGCATCTGATCGACACGGGAAACCGTGCTGGAAATGCCGCGCGCCCTCTGCCTGTACAAATCCATCAGACTCTCCGGCAATACCATATAGCTGACACGGATAGACGGAGCTATTGATTTGGAAAAGGTGCCGATATAGATCACGCAGTCGTCCCGGTCATAGCCCTGAAGCGCCGGGATCGGCTTTCCTTTATAGCGGAATTCACTGTCATAGTCATCTTCGATAATATATCTTTTTTCTGTGCCTGCCCCGGATGCGGCCCACGAAAGCAGCTGCATCCGCCGTTTTACCGGCATCACCGTGCCGAGCGGATACTGATGGGAAGGCATCACATAGGCCAGCCATGCGTCAGTCTGTTCGAGCTGATCCACACACATGCCGGACTCATCCATCTCTACAATCCTCACCTCATTTGAGAGATTGCGGAACAGGTCATAGGCTTTCCGGTAAGTAGGGCTTTCCATAGCGATCCTCATCCCACCGCCAAACATGCTGCACAGCAAAAGAAGCAGGAAATCATTTCCGGCACCGACAATGATCCGCTCCGGCGGGGCGTTCACCCCACGCGCCTGATGAAGATAGTCGGCGATGGTTTCACGCAGCCTGGGCTCTCCCTGCGGGTCTCCCAGACGAAACAGGTATTTATCCTCCTCCATCAGAAGATTCTTCGAGAGCTTTCTCCAGGCATTATGCGGAAAACTGTTCAGGTCTACGCCATGCGGAGAAAAATCGAACTCGAAATTCGTTTCATCAGCCTCCTGGTTTTTCATCTGAGATCTTCTCTCCGGTTTCAGATGTACCAGACCGGCCAGATCACACACAAAATAACCCCGGTGCGGCACGGCTTCCAGATATCCCTCCGCGACGAGCTGTTCGTAAGCCATATTGACAGTCGTCCTGCTCACTTGCAGGTAGTCTGAAAGCTTTCTCGAAGAGGGCAGCCTCTCTTTGAAAGGCAGCCCTCCGTTTTGGATTTCATTTTTGATATAATTGTAAATCTGTTCATACAGCGGCGTCGTCGAATGGACATCCAGACTGATTGTGAGGTCATTCATAATGCTTCTCCATGTGAGCGGTTTCCATCTAAAGATTCCCTGATATTTTAGCGTTTCTGGCAGTCAGGACACGCGCTTTGGCACTTTAGCAGGAAAAAAACCACGGACAGTCAGAAAAATCCTCTGTTTTCATGAGCTTTTCGGCATCTTAAATGAGCTCTTCAGCGCGACAATGCGGTTGAACACCAACGCATCATCCTTCGAATCCTTCGCGTCCACGCAGAAATATCCCTGGCGCACAAACTGGAAGCTCTCATAGGGTTTCGCGTCAGCGAAAGCCGGCTCCAGCAGGCAGCTTTCTAATACTGTGAGGGAATTTGGATTCAGATTCAGAGAGCCATCCTCATTGTATACGCCCTTCGATTCATCAATAATATTCTCATACAGGCGGACAGTCGCGCGGATTGCGGTCGCGGCTGCTACCCAGTGGATGGTTCCCCTGACCTTGCGCGCGGTGAAGCCTGAGCCGCATTTGGTCTCAGGGTCGTAGGTGCAGTGGATTACCGTCACCCTTCCGCTCTCATCCTTTTCAAAGCCGACACATTTCACAAAATAGGCTCCCATCAGGCGCACTTCGTTGCCTGGGAAAAGGCGGAAATACTTTTTGGGCGGATTCTCCATAAAGTCTTCACGGTCAATATAAAGCTCGCGTCCGAACGGCACCTTGCGCATGCCAAGCTCCGGATTTTCCAGGTTCCTCTCGACGTCCAGATATTCGATCTGCCCTTCCGGATAATTATCAATCACCAGCTTCACTGGATCCAGCACGGCCATCATGCGCGGACGTTTCAGCTTCAGATCCTCACGGATGCAGTATTCGAGCATCGCATAATCGACCGAGCTCTGGCTCTTGCTGATGCCGCACAGGTCGACAAACATCTGGATGGATTCCGGCGTAAAGCCACGCCTCTTCAAGGCCGCAATCGTCACCAGGCGGGGATCATCCCAGCCATCTACAATGCCCTGCTCGACCAGCTTTTTGATATAGCGTTTGCCTGTCACGACGTTCGTCAGATACAGCTTCGCAAACTCGATCTGCTTCGGGGGATGTTCATACCCCACCTCGCGCACAACCCAGTCGTAAAGTGGGCGGTGGTCTTCAAATTCCAGCGTACAGATGGAGTGGGTCACCCCCTCGATCGCGTCCTCGATCGGATGCGCAAAATCATACATCGGATAGATGCACCATTTGTCGCCGGTGTTGTGGTGTGTCATGTGCGCCACGCGGTAAATGACCGGGTCACGCATGTTGATGTTCGGGGATGCCATGTCAATCTTCGCACGCAGCACCTTCGCGCCGTCCTCGTACATCCCGTTTTTCATATTCTCGAAGAGTTCCAGATTTTCCTCAATGCTGCGGTTCCAGTAGGGACTTATCCGCCCTGGCTCCGTCAGTGTGCCGCGGTACTCGCGGATTTCTTCTGCGGAAAGATCGCAGACAAACGCCCTGCCTTTTTTAATCAGCTTCACAGCAGCCTCATACATCTGGTCAAAATAGTTCGACGCAAAATAAAGCCGATCCTCAAAATCTGCCCCGAGCCATTTCACATCCGCCAGAATCGAATCGACGAACTCCGTCTTTTCTTTGGTCGGATTGGTGTCGTCAAAACGAAGATTGAACTTTCCTCCATACTTCTTAGCCAGTCCATAATTCAGCAGGATGGACTTCGCGTGGCCGATGTGCAGATAGCCGTTCGGCTCTGGTGGGAAGCGGGTACAGATCGTCTCATATTTCCCTTCCGCCAGGTCAGTCTCAATAACCTGTTCGATAAAATTGCGTGAAATCGCTTCTTTTTCTTCCATAATATTTCTCTCCTCGTTTGTTTCATTATCGGACATCCAGGCCACAGACATGTGCTACTTCGCGGATGTATTCCGGCGTGGTGCCGCAGCAGCCGCCGATAATTGACGCGCCCGCATCCACCAGTGCTTTCATGTTTCGTGCGAATTTGACGGCACCCATGCTGTAGATGGCATTTCCCTTATCATCAATCAGCGGCATGCCGGCGTTCGGCTTGGCAATCACAGGGATGGACACGTTTTCATGAATGTTGCGGATCACGGAGATCAGCTGGTCTGGACCGACCGAGCAGTTGACGCCTGCCGCGTCCGCTCCAGACGCCTCAAAGCTGACCGCAGCTTCGGTAGCGTCCCCACCTGTGAAAAGACTGCCGTCTGCGTCGACTGTCACGGTACAGAGTATCGGCAGGGCACAGACGCTTCGGATCGCGTCGATCGCTGCCATAGTTTCCTCAATCTGATACATGGTCTCCACTGCGATCAGGTCCACCCCAGCCTCCAGAAGATAGCGTGCCTGCTCCTGATAAACCTCAAACGCTCTCTCGTAGGTCAGATCTCCCATCGGCTCCATCATCGCGCCGGTAGGGCTGACATCGCCGGCCACCAGAATACCAGGGGTACTTTTTGCAGCTTCCTGAGAAATCCCCACAAGAGCCAGATTCATCTCACGGATATTTTTCTCGAGGCCATGCTTCGCCAGATTCATCCGGTTCGCGCCGAAGGTAGGCGCGTAGATGACCTGGCTGCCTGCCTCGATATAGGCTCTTTGGAGATTCTGGAGAATCTCCCTGTGCTCCAGCACCCAGCTTTCCGTGCAGGTGCCGCGCGGCATTCCCATTGCCATCAGATTGGAGCCGGTCGCACCGTCGACGAGCAGTATCTTCCGGGTCAGTTTCTGAAATTCCTGTCGGGTCATATTCTGTCTTCCTTCCCTTTCCTGTAAGCCTTTATTTATAGTATTTGTTCCGAATCTGCAAAAGAAACAGGTATCATTTGAAGTACTGCTTAATTCGGCGGCTCATTAAATCATAAGCCATTTAATCCTGCGGGACTGCCAGGATCTTCCTCTCCTCCAGATCCTCCAGCATTCCTTTATATTCACTTTGCAGGGCGACCTTCGCTTTGGTTATCTTTTTAATCTGGCCAACGGAAGCGGCAGATTTCGCGATCGGCTGGCGTGTTCCGGCGCCGGCAACGCATCCGCCCGGACAAGCCATGCCCTCTAACAGGTAACCGTTGTATTTCCCGGCCTTCGCCAGAGACAGCAGCTTGCGGCATTCGTCCAGGCCTTCTGCGCTTGCAGTCTTTACATCAAGATCCGGATAGAGCTCGTTGAGGCAGTTCACCACGGCTCCCGCGACGCCGCCGCTGACCGCGAACCCGCGCCCGTCTGCGCTCGCTTCCTGCGGCAGCTCCTGTTCTTCGAGCGTAGAAAAGTCGACATCCTTCGCCTCAAACATGCCCATCAGCTCCTCAAATGTCAGTACAAAATCAACATCGCTGCGGATCGTCCTGCGTCCGGCTTCCAGTTTTTTCGCCGCACAGGGGCCGATAAACGCCACCTTGCAGCCTGGATGCTGCTTTTTAATCAGCCGGCCGGTCAGAACCATCGGTGTCAGCGCCATGGAAATACAGTCTGCGTATTTCGGGAAGAGCTTTTTCGCCATCATAGACCAGGCAGGACAGCAGGAGGTAGCCATGAATGGAAGCTTCTTTCTGGTCTCTGTCTGAATACCGGCGGATGCGTCTGCGGACTCCGACTGCCCGGTGCCATCTTCCGGCGATATGCCCATAACCTCCTCCGCAAAATCCTTTGCTTCCTCAATCGTACAAAGATCTGCGCCGATCGCCACCTCGACGACGTCCGTAAAGCCGAGCGCCTGCAGAGCAGAACGCATCTTTCCGGGCGTCAGCTCCGGGCCGAACTGCCCCGCGATTGCGGGCGCAATTGCCGCATAAACCGGGGTATCGCTCTTGATCGCCTGAATCGTCTGAAAAATCTGTGCCTTGTCCGCAATCGCGCCGAACGGGCAGTTTGCCAGGCACATGCCGCAGGAAACACATTTTTCCTGGTCGATATCCGCGCGGCCATATTCATCAGAGCCGATCGCTTTCATCCCACAAGCTTTCGCGCAGGGGCGCTCCATCTTTAAGATCGCCCCATAAGGGCAGACCGTCATGCACTTTCCGCATTTGATACATTTATCCTGGTCAATCACGGAACGCCCATTCACGAAGGAAATGGCGTTTTTCGGACAAACCTCCCGGCATGGATGCGCCAGGCAGCCCTGGCAGGCGTCCGTCACCTTCATCTCATTGTCCGGACATTTGTGGCATGCAAATTTAATAATATTAATCAACGGCGGCTGATAATATTTCTCAGGCTTTACACATTCTTCCGCCCCCATGGACACTGGCGCGTGTTCGGATACAGAGCGCAGGTTCAGCCCCATCGCAAGCCGCATCCGCTCTTTTACAATCGCCCGCTCCAGAAAAACGCTCTCCCGATAGGTGGACACCTCGCCAGGGATTACCCGATACGGAATCAGCTCCATCTGGGAGAGGTCGCCGTCCTTGTAATCATAAGAAAGTCTCGCGACCTCCGCAAACACCCGCTTGCGGATATCGTTTACCGAAGTATAAATGCCTCTCATTGCCATACTGTTTCTCCTTTCTCCGGCGCAGCACCGCCACTAATGATGCCATTATCTTTATCAAAAATCCCCGCAATCTTTCATGAATGTCACCGAATCCCGATACATCAGAAGCAGCCACACCGGTCAGAGCCCGCTTATTTCTGCTCCAGCATGTGGGAATGCAGATATGCTGACCGGCCCGTTTCATATAAATTATTCCCTTCGCAGTCAATAATTACGACAAGAGGCATGTCTTCCACGTACAGCTTCCGCAGGGCTTCCGCGCCAAGGTCCTCATACGCGATCAGTTCTGACTTTTTAATGCATTTTGCAAGCAGAGCCCCCGCTCCTCCGATCGCCCCGAAATAAACGCCGCTGTATTGCTTCATCGCCTCAACAACTTCCGGAAGGCGTGCGCCCTTACCGATCATCCCACGCGCCCCGACACACATCAGAGTCGGCGCATAGGCGTCCATCCGGCCGCTCGTCGTCGGACCAGCGGATCCGATGACTTGTCCGGGCTTTGCAGGCGTTGGCCCGACATAATAAATTGTCGCGTCTGACGGGTCAAACGGAAGGGGCTCTCCCTTCGCGAGCGTTTCGCACATTCTCTTATGTCCCGCGTCGCGCGACGTGTATACCGTGCCAGTCAAAAGTATCTGGTCTCCTGCGTGAAGGGTTAAAGCCAGCTCCCATGTGAGCGGCAATGTGATTTTTTTCCTATCCATTTTGTGAATACCTCTTTCCCGCGTCCGCCCAGTACCGGCAGCACGCTGGTCTGTGGAATTAATTGGCCAGGGGAGCTTATCCCACTGTTCACCGCACATATGCCGCGCATCAGAGGATTTCTGTCCTGTGCCTGGTTACATGGCAGCTGATATTCACTGCACAGGGCATACCTGCAATGTGGGTCGGCATGGTCTCAATATTCACGCCGAGCGCGGTCGTCTTTCCCCCAAACCCCTGCGGCCCGATTCCGAGCTGATTGATAGCCTGAAGCATTTCTTTCTCCAGAGCCGCGTAGAATGGATCCGGGTTTTCCGAATTCAGCGGCCGCATCAGTGCCCTCTTCGCCAGAAGCGCGCACTTGTCAAACGTGCCGCCGATCCCGACGCCTACCACCATAGGAGGACAGGGGTTCGGGCCTGCCGTCTCGACTACCTCGAGGATAAAATCCTTGATTCCCTGCAGCCCGGCGGATGGCTTAAACATGCGGACCGCACTCATATTTTCACTGCCGAAGCCCTTAGGGCCGACCGTAATCTGAATA
This sequence comes from Lachnospiraceae bacterium, assembly GCA_021203145.1. Taxonomy (GTDB): domain Bacteria; phylum Bacillota; class Clostridia; order Lachnospirales; family Lachnospiraceae; genus Choladousia. The sequence continues at coordinate 10,347 of JAJQBS010000070.1, forward strand.
TTTTCACCCGGAACAATCTCCGTATAGATCATCGCAGGCGTATTGTCTCCGGTATTGCCCCGGCGAACCGGATCCTTCACGACAGATTTGCGCAAGTAACCGTTCGCATAGCCTCTGCGGACGCCTTCGTTCACCGCAGCTGTCAGATCGCCGCCCGACAGATGTACATCCTGCCCGATCTCAAGAAAGACACAGGCCATCCCCGTGTCCTGGCAGATCGGTACGTGTTCTGAATCTGCAATTTCATAATTTTCGATAATATCATCAAGCACAGCCTGGGCAATTTTCCCGTCCTCGCATGAGCGGCAATGGCGGATTGCCTGCCGCACATCCTCCGGGAGGTATTCATTTGCCTCAATACAGAGACGTTCAATGGTCTCCGTGATTCGGGTTACCTGAATCTCACGCATAATGTGGTCTCCGTTCTCTCTGTCAATGGTTCCGCCCGGTCAGGACGCCTGCATGATTTTCTGAAGCTTCGTGATCATCGCTTCCTGCTTTTTTCTCTTTTCAAGCTCAGTCTCGCACAGGTCTGCACAGGTACTGTCCTTACGCAGATAATCCGCAACCGCCGCGATAGAGCCTGGGCAGGAAATACGATGCTCGCGCAAAATCGAGATCTGTCCCGACGCACAGGTATGAACGAAAGCTATCATTTGAGCCGGAGAAGCATCTTTCGGCAGTTCCGGAATATCCCCCATGACACAGATGACGCAGGTCGCGGCATCCCTGATTTCCAGCACCCCATATTGATGCAATTCGCGAACCCACTCCCACGCGGCAATGCGCTCCTCTTTGCGGTGGCATTCTTCCTCGAGATGCCTCTGCTCCGCCTCCTGGCGCTCATGTTCTTTTTCCCGCCGTCTCTGGTCTTCCAGCTTTTCCAGTGTCTCGCTGCTCAGGCTTTCTGCGAAACAAAACAGGGAACGCTCTGATTCGCACTGATGCTTTCGAAGCAAATGAATACGGTAATTCTCCATTGCCGCAACATAATCTGCCAGCTTTTGCTCACGCTCTCTTCCCATTCTCCTGGCACCGGATGCAATTGTGCGGCTGGCAGCAATGTTCCCACGGATCTTCCTTTCCTGCTCATCCATTTTGGACAGCTGATCCTCCAGCTGTTTTTCTTCGACCCTGATCTCCGACAGATAAGAATCCCGCAGGAGGCCGCATAAACTGTCCTTTTGGACACTGTCCGCGTCATCCATCTGTTCAAAACGCATGCGCACGTTGTTTTCTGCCTCTTTGGAAGCAAGGGAGAGCTCCTGCAGTAATTTCCCCCGCCAGAGGCTTAAAATCTGTATCAGATCCACATTTGATTTTTTTGAAAAAAGATCATCCCAGGTATAATGGGTTTTAAAAAAAGTCCAGGCAGAGGATACGCTTTGAATCATTCGCCTCTCCGGCTGCAGATCCAGCTGATATTTTTCCTTCAATGCTTCATATTCTTCGTTCTGTGTCATAATAACCCCTGTTCGAGCCGGTGTCAATGAATTTCCTGATGGATGAAGTTGCACAGGCTTTTCATATTGTTACGTTTTTGTCCATATATTGCAGAACAAACGTACTGACTTATGTAAGAGCATCCGGGTTCAGAGGCATAGCTTTTTTTATCAGATATGTCTCTACAGGGCTCCTGGTCTCTATTGATTTCCTTAATGCGTCCAGAAATTCTTCGCGCGAGCACGCATAATCGCGAATGCTCGGAATAACTCCAAAGAGCTCTTTATATTCTTTGTTCCACTTGATGCATTCCGCATTAAATTCTGCATTTTTCATAAAAATCCTCCTTAAGATGAAGGGCTGCCAATCAATTTCTTATATCGTCTGGTCGCATTTTTAAAATATTTCGCCAAAAACGCTTCCGATGCCTGAGAGCTTCCAGAAGAATAAATGCTGAACATATTCGCAAATGTTTCCTGCTCCCGGGAGTTTTTGCGCTTCCAGTACGTATCACTGTGTCCGTAAAAATCAATACTGGCATCATAATACTGCGCCATTATTTCCGAGTCATTGTGGAACAGTCCGGAAAGAATGTCAGAAACACACCGGTCAGCCATTACTTCCGGATGAGCTTTCAGATCGGCCAGCATCTCCGCTTTCATTTGCGGATCGGCAAACCAGGCGAGATCCGCGTCAATCGCTGACTCAAACTCCCCGGCCGTGGACGGAGAACCCATCTCGTCATCGGCGAAATGCCCGTATTCATGCCGGAACACCTCGGCGTATTCATCGTCGTCCAGATATTCCCCCATACGGATCACCTTCGCTTCCGGATCATAATGTTCCGTCTCCATCGTGACATCTCCGTTTTCATCCAGGCAGGGACGGGTACCTTCTACCTCCAGTTTCTCTGACAGTTCGCTGAAAATCTTTTTATACTCTTCCGGAGCCTCTTCAAATGTCTCTTTGATGGCTTCCAGTCTTTCCGGCGGAACCTTCTGGAATGCCTCATCCAGCTCTATTACTTCAGCTTCTTTAGCTATTTCAGTTTTTTCAGTTTTTTCAGATTTTTCAGTTTCTTCAAATTCTTCAAATTCTCCAGATTTTTCAGATTCTTCAGTTTCTTCTGTTTCCCTGGTTCTTTCGGTTTTCTCAGGCTCATGCCTTGCCTCAACAGATTTCTTTTCCGTCTTTTTGGCCCAGAGGCTGTCGGAACCGTATCCTGTGTCCAGGATCTGATTGGTATCCAGTTCATGCTCGTCGTCATCTTCGACTCTTTCCTCAGGGTCTTTTTCAAACTTTACCTGACGGGATCTGAGCGCCTCGAGTCGTTTCTGAGCCTCCTGCACTTCCTGTCTCTGCCGTTTCATTTCCTCATGCTGTGCCAGGAGCTTCTGAAATTCTGCGTCATGATACGACTCTTCCCTGCTAAGGCCCGTGGCCTTAACATACTGTCTCAGCTCCTCCCATTTTTGTCCGGCACTCGCATCCAGACTTTCCGCCGCCCGATCCAGTTCTCCGGAGCAGTCGGCCCACTGCGTTTCATCCATAATTTCACCGCGCTCTACCCGAGTCATAAAGCTTTCTGTAGAGCGAACGGTGCTATGCGCAGCATCTGTCTGCTGCTGCATGGGAACGGAAACCCTTACGCGTACCTCCGGCTGTGGGGTATCGGCAGCATGGCGCCCTTCGATCTCCCCGTCTGTCTCTCTTGTGATCGCGTCCGAGTTGAATTCCACATTGCGCATGGCTTCTTTTGTCTTTTTCTGTGTCTCCAGAAGCTGCCGGTAGGATTCCATCATCCGGCGGTACTCCGGATCCACGCTGGTCGCATAGCGATCCATGTTGTTGGACATTACATAATCGTTGATTTCCTGGAATTTCAGTTCTACGGCAGTATCAATGATCGCCTCGTCCTTGCGCATCGCCTCGAGCGTCGTATCATTGGACTCTACTGTCTTTTGCATTTGGGCGTCGTCCATTTCGCCCTGCGCAATTCTTTTACTGTCATCCAGTGTTTCATCAAAGACATGCTCTGCATTTCGGCGTATGTCTTCCTGCTGTTCCTCTGCCTGCCGCTGAACCTCCTGTTTTGCGGCTTCCTCCATCGCGGCCATCTGATCCATCTGCTCCTGAAGCATGGTCATGTAGGATTCCGCTGCAAGCTTCTCATTTTCCAGCTGCTGTCGCTCTGTTGAATTTTCGGGGGATGATTCCATCTGCGATTCCAGAGACTCCATTCGCTTTCCACAGTCTTCCATGGAGGAAGATAATTGCGCCTTCCCATTGGAGCATTCGGCGAGAGTGACCTCGCCCTTTTTCGCCATATCCATGCTCTGGATCAGAACCGTGTCATAATCCACCTGTTCGCGCAGGGCGCGTTTTCCCTCCGCTACACGACGGAGATGTTCTTCGTAAGCTGCTTCTGCGTCTTCGGTGTCTTCTTCGGTATCTTCGGTATCGTCCTCCGTATCTTCGGTATCCTCTTCGGAATCTTCCTCCGTATC
>JAJQBS010000097.1 GCA_021203145.1 Lachnospiraceae bacterium
AAATTATACAGCATGTAAAAGTAAAAATCAAGCACAATACGAAAGAATTCAGGCTAATGAAAAACCGCTTGTTAAAGGCTATGTCGAGATTTTTGCATCGTGCTATCGGCGAAACAGGCAGGCCGAATGCACATGGAATTGCGATGCGAGTCACTGGCTACAGGAACCATTCATACATCCTCCAGAACCGCCGCCCCATCTCTCACAACCAGCTCCATAAAGCACGGCCGCTCGAGATATTTGTCGTTCGGATAGTGCAGCACAAACAGCTTCTGGCCGTCTTTGTCCTCAAAGACCATCCCATGTCCGCCGTTTTCCGGGAAAATGGGGCGCTCCAGCTGCCGCCATGGCCCGGCGATTTTCCCACTCTCCGACACGGCCAGACCAACCGCATAGCCGCAGGTGCCCCAACTGGACCAGGTCATGCAAAGCCCCAGCTCCGGCAAGTCCATCAGGCAGGGGCCGTCTGTGAAATAGACGTCGCCGTCCATGCCGAATTCTGCCTTCGCGAATGGCACCGGGTGCGCCCAGGAGGCCTCGGCTGCGGAAAACAGAAGAACCGGCTCGCCCACCGCGGCTGAGAGATCTGGCTTCAGCTCCAGCATGCACATGTCGCCGTCAGGATTGTCCTCAAAGGAGTGGGAGAAAATCAGATATGGCGTCCCGTCTTCCAGATAAAGCGTCCCATCAATGCTCGTCCAGTCCTCCGGAGTCAGTTCCTCCCCATAGGGGACAAAGGGACCGGTCGGATTTTCGCTGCGCAATACGTAGATGCCCTTTTTGCGGTCAGCGCTGCCCAGTGTGGTCACCAGATAAAACGCTCCCTGATAAAAATAACATTCCGGCGCCCAGTAAAACTGATCGGCAAAAAATCCTTCCGGGCGGTGGAAAATCTCGATCGGGCCTTCCCAGTTTTCCATATCCTCGCTTACGTAGCAGTCAAAACCGTCTGCAGGACCCCAGCAGGTCGCGCTTCTGGTGCCGTAAAGATAGTATTTGTTGTCGTGCAGCAGCACATAAGGGTCGCGGATGTTGATTTCGGATGTTTTCATGGTTTTCCTTCCTCCAGTTTCTACCTTATACTCATAAACATGTCTCTTTCAAAAAATCAAACATCAGATCCGTTTTTCAAGCTCTTCGCGCTCCTCCTCCGATACATCCAACAGATCCATTGCCTTTTCTGCAGATATTCCCATCTTCTGCATCAGTTTCTTCAAATTCTGCAGCAGGTTTTCAAATCTGCCCTCACGCAGTCCTTCCTGCTTTCCTTCATGCCTTCCTTCGCGAAGTCCTTCACTCTTTCCTTCACGAAAGATTGACTTTATCTCATATTCCAGTACTTTTCCGCCCATAATCGACCTCACTCCTTTTTTGACATTCTCGTATTTCTTTGCCAGTTTTTCCAGTACCTTATGGGTCATTTCTACGATCGTATTTCTGGTGTATGCGCTGATCTTCCCCTGCCTCTGTAACTCGTCCAGCTCGTTCATGATCCTCACATACTCTTCTTCTAAATGGGTCAGCTTCTCTTTGTCTTCGTCATATTCTTTCAAATGTTTCTCATATGAAAAAATATAAAATGGCAATAAGAATAACAGCCCTTTCAGAAATATTTCGCCCAGTTTGTATCTCTGTGACTTCATCACAAACACATCAATGGATAGGGTTCCTCCTGATGCGTGCATTTGGTTTGGCGCAAAGAGGATCTTTTCATCTCCCCTGTAATGCTCGCCAAATGTCTCATTTAACACCGGCAATATCAGGGAGCTGCAGTCATTAAGTAATGTACGGGCCACATCGTCATATGGCGTGGAGGATTCAGAACCGATTTCGCTGTGCACCGTATCGCTGTTGTTCGGCGCAGACAGTTCACCTCTGTTTCTTTATATTTCGACTCCTCCTCTTCTGTATGTTGGTTTTCTGGCTGCTCTGCGCCTGAGATATTTCTTCTGCATCTGCTGATGGATTTATTATAATTGATGTTTGCTCAGAATACAACCACTATGTTTCAGAACGACGGCATGACAGTCTTTCACATTTGCATTGCCGATTTATTTCTACCGTATCTCCCCGGCTTTCAAGATTACAGGTATCAATCGTGCAGTCCACCTGCTCCGGTACGGTCACGGTCAGGAGAATGTTTCCGGCATTCTCGCTGACGAACTGCCCAGCCGTTTGCCCGCCGGATTCTGCAGCAGACTCTGTATGGCCTGCCGCTTTTCCTATCCTCGCGACCTTCACCTGAATCAGTCCCTTCACCGACTGATAGCTGCAGGTGAATTCGTTCATGCTCTCCGGCAGGTACGGCCGGATCGTAACCTTCGCGAACCCAGGCTCTTCGCAGAGAATTCCGGCAATGCCATTATAATACCATTCGATGATGTGTCCCATCATGTCATGGCAGTGGCTGCGCGGATTCGTCTCCCAGTATTCTCCGAGGGTCGTCTCGCCATCCAGGATAAAGGCATAGTAGCTCGGATGCTCTTTTTTCAGGATAAAACGGCTGATGATATCGTTCATACCATATTTCCGGGCAGACTGGATTACATAGGGCAGGCCTACCTCGCCGCTGATCAGCGCACCGTCCTGTTCCAGCACATACCGCAGGGCGCGCGCGACATCCGCTTCTTTGTCCTCCGGCACCAGACCCCAGTATAATGGGAGTGCTTCCGTTGCCTGGGTCATAAACAATTCATCCGGATGATCCCAGGCCCGATAGCACCAGAACCCCCGCTCCTCATTCCATGTCAGGAGCTTTTTATTGTAATTGTCTTTGATTCTTCCGGCAAAGGCAAGAAGCTCCCCACGGTCCTTCGTCAGGTTTCGTTTCCTTGCGGCATTTTGTTCCTTCGCTGTGTTTTGTTCCTTCGCCGCATTTCGCGCCGCCGTCTCGTTTTGATCCTTTGCCGCATTTTGCGCCGCCGTCTCGTTTTGATCCTTTGCCGCATTTTGCGCCGCCGTCTCATTTTGCTCCTCTGTCTCGTTTCCTGCTGTCGCAGAATGGCTTTGACGAAGCTTCCCTTCTGGCTCCGAACAATCGTAATCGGATGCCCCTTCCTCCGAAGTGCATCCCACCGCATGACAATCCTGTCTGCAGTTCTGCCCTTTCGCCGAGGATATTGCAGCCCTCGAACTCGTCTGCTCAAGCACTTCCGCAAAATAAGCCAACGTCATCGCATCCGCGTATAAAAAAGCTGTTTCTACATTTTCCTTCACGAGTTCATTGCGCGGATTGCCCCAGTCGCCGAGGCCATGGTTGATAAACCCGTCCGCCGTGACCTTTGTTTTCAGATGATCCAGGTAGCGCATTCCTGCGTCATAGTTATCTTCTATAATTTGGGGATCTCCGTAAAACTGATAGTGCCAGTATGTGCTGAGGATGCAGGTGCTTCCCCAGGCAATGATATCGTAAAAGCTCCCCATGCCCGGCGTTGGCAGCACGTTCGGGATGTAACAGGGGCACTGAGAAGGCATCAGCCCCGCCCCCGGGTAAAACTTCCCGCCCTGCATATCAAAGAACCAGTCATCTGCAGTATGCTGCCCGGCGCGCATATCCAGGAGGAATTTTCCCCACAGATGCCGACCGTCCTTCATAAACATGATAGACGACGCCATCAGATGATTGGGCTCCTGCCACGCGAAGCGCTCAATGGTCGGACAGTCCGTGTGTACGCCTGTCGTCATGTTTGCCTCAACCGTTTTTTCGATCATATTGTATATCTGGTTGTACCGCTCGTCATCGCAGATAAACGAGCCATCTGTCTTCCACGCACTGGTAATGGCATGTGCCACAAGGTGGCGAAGCTCGATCCCGCCTTGCTCCGTCTTCGCAGCGACAGGCCTCTCACTCTGCGCCTTTTCCGCACCAACAGGTGTCTCACTCGGCGCCTTCAGCCCTCCGCCGGGAATCCTCTCTACCGCAACAAACCGGCCTGCGAAATAGGTAAACTTCATCCGGAAGCGCTCCCATTTCTCTTCTGTCCCTATGATGTATGTCTCGCAGGAGTCCAGATTCACCCAGTTCTTCGCCATCTGGTCAACGTCTCCATCTGCGCCAAGCTTCTCCGCCGGATAAACCTTCACAACATCGCCCACGTGGCCTTTCACCTCAAATTCCAGGATTCCGGACAGGTTCTGCCCGAAATCGTAGATGGCCCTCGTCTCAGGAGCGGTCTTTTCAGATGCAGCTTTTTCAGGTGTTCTCTTTTCAGGTGCAGCCTTCTCAGGTGCTTTCTCTTCAGGTACCGTCTTTTCATGCGCGGTCTCTTCGCGCACCGCCTCTGTCTGTGCCTGTATCCCATCAACAGATACAGTGTTCCGGCAAATTTTTCCCAGATAAACGCCCTCATAGGTGTGTATCACCTTCACCGGCGGATGCGCCTGTTGAATCAGTTTTCCCGCAGGCGCCTCCTCATCCGGCACATATACGGCTCTTTTCCATCCGGAATCGTCAAAGCCTGCGGTACTCCAGATTCCTTCCGGTTGTGGCGCCAGCCGCCCGTCGATCGTCTCCGAGCCATACACGTTGCTCATCACGACCAGGTGTCTCTGTACGCGCCAGTCCTCATCCGCATTCAGGCACATTTGTGTTCCGTCCTCGAACATGATACTAAGCTCCGCCGCCAGCATCAGCGATTTCCCATAAGGCTGATAAGGATTCGGGTTCGGCGGTATAAAGGGCGGAAATGAAAAAGTATAGTGTTCATCCATTTTGATAAACCAGCCGTTCCCAACCTCAGCGCCGATGACATTCTCCCCGGTATGCAGAGATTCCGTCACGTCAAACACGACATACTCCACCAGCTTTTTGTAGTCTGTCCAGCCAGGATCCAGCTCATGGTCGTCCACCTTACAGCCGTTCACCCAGAAGACAAACTGCCCCAGCCCGCATACCTTTGCTTCTGCTTTTTTTACCTTTTTCTCCAACGAAAACAGACGGCGCGCATAAAAAGGCGCAGCCGTCCCGTTCGTAATCCATCTGCCGATTTCACTCATCTGCGTTTTCCTCCGTAGAAAATACGTATTTCCGATTCCAGGTGACAGGCGGAAACATGCAGGATGCCATATTTCCGACAAATTGTCCCTTGTATCAGAATATTTTACTACAAAAAAGGAAGCAGCAACAGGGTTTATTTTCTGTTTCATACAGCTTTTTTTTCGTAAATTCTCCCGCATGGCCGGAGGCTTCTCTTTCCTCCGAACATCCAAGGCCGCTCTGTCCTCGTGCCCCGGAGACTTTTGCCCGTATTCAAAAGGCTTATCTTTCCTTCATTATGCGGGTCAGGTCATACCCCTGATACGGATTCACAGTCATGTTCATTGCATACAATGCCATAACGATATCGACCTGATTGTTCTTAAAGTATTCTGCGATTCTTTTCATAAAGTATTACCTCTCTTTCTTCAAAAACTGTTACCTCGTAACGTGTATGATGATACAATGTTTTCCGCATGCAGAGAAGGTGATTTATTGACCACTTTTAAGTCGATATTGACACTATTCGCTCTTGTTTTTCCGCGAAATTCCGCGTATACTGTTATAAGAATACGATTGATGAATGCAGAAAAGGAGAACGCATGGACTGTACACTTTTTTTGAAAAATACCCGGCGGGTAGTGGAAAACTGCTCGAAGATCATTGTGGGAAAGGAGGATCAGATCCGCCTGATTTTTACCGCGTTTCTGTGTTCCGGTCATGTCCTTCTGGAGGATGTACCCGGAACCGGCAAGACGATGCTTCTGCGGGCTTTCGCGAAGACCGTCGGCAGTGATTTTAAGCGAATCCAGTTCACGCCGGATCTGCTGCCATCCGATCTGACCGGTATCAATTTTTACAATCAGAAGTCGGGAGACTTTGAGTTTCGTCCGGGGCCGTTGTTTACGAACATCGTGCTCGCAGATGAGATCAACCGCGCGACGCCGCGGACGCAGTCGAGCCTTCTGGAGGCGATGGAGGAAGGGCAGATTTCCGTGGATGGCACCAGCTATCCGATGGCGGAGCCGTTTTTTGTCATGGCAACGCAGAATCCCATCGAATCCTATGGGACCTTCCCGCTGCCGGAAGCGCAGCTGGATCGTTTTTTCATGAAGATCAGTCTCGGCTATATGACACGTGAGCAGGAGATGGCTGTGATGTCCGGGGAGCCGTCCGTCAGGAAGCTGGAAGGGCTGGAGGCCGTGGCGCCGCCGGAGGATATCCGCGCAATGAAAGCGGAATTCCCGAAGGTCCGGGTGCAGCAGGACGTTCTGAGTTATATGATGGATATTGTGGAAAAGACGCGAAAGGACAGCCAGTTTATTACAGGCGTCTCCACCCGGGGAGCAATTGCGCTCTACCGCGCCTCCCAGGTGACGGCCGCATGTGCAGGCCGTGATTTTGTGATTCCTGAGGACGTGCTGACCGTGGCTCCCTGTGTGCTCAGCCACAGAATCCTGTCCCGGGGTTCGGAGAGCTTTGAAGATGCTAAAAAGTATTTGAACCGTCTGATCGGAGAAATCCCGACGCCACTGGAAGAGATTAAAAAATGATTTTACTGATTGTGATATTTGCCGCCGTATTATATTTTGCGGAAAAATATTCCCTGGAGCATGTGCTGGATAAGGTTACGTTTGAGACTGCGGCAGACCGGGGGGTTGTGGAGCCGGAGGAGGCTTTCACCTGGCCCATGACGATCCGGAACGGGAAGCGGATGATGGTCCCATATCTTCGGCTGCGGGAGGATATCCCGGAAGGGCTCCTCTTTGCAGATGGAAGCGGGCCGGTCGGGGAGACCCGGTTTTCCTGGATGACTTCGACGCTCTATCTCGGACGGCGGCAAAAGGTATGTCTGAGCAGAGAGGTAATGCTTCCAAAACGCGGGCGGTACTTCTTCCACGGCGCCTCCGTGGAGGCCGGCGACTTTCTGGGCATCCGGTCGGTGACGGAGTCTTACCCGGAGCTGCAGGATGTGGTGGTAAAACCGCGGAGGGCGGAATCATCGGAGCTCTCGACACTTCTGGGCGGATATCTCGGGGATCATTCCGTGCGAAAAAGCCTGATGGAGGATCCGATTGATACGATCACCTTTCGCGATTACACCGGCAAGGAGCCGCTCCGCTCGATCAGCTGGATCCAGAGCGCCAGGCACAACCGCCTGTTGGTAAAACAGTATGACCACACAGCCGAATTTTCCTGCACCGTTCTTCTGAATGTGGACTGCCAGAGCAGCCAGGAACGCGACGCAAGGCTGGAGCAGTGCTTTTCCATTGTCCGCAGTGTCTGCGAGGAACTGGAGAAACGGAAAATCTCCTGCGATTTCCGGACAAACGGATCGATCGCCGGGGCGATGGGCGACTGGAACCACATCGGCGACGGACTGGGGGCGGCGCATCTGGAGACCATCCTGGAAGGCCTGGGGCGGATGACCTACAGCTTCCGGGAATCCGCCGGAACCTTTCTTGAGCGGGAAATCCGGGGCGTACAGCGCGGAAAAAGCATCATCCTGGTGTCGCCGGAGGATGACGATGCAGTCAGGGCAGCCGCCGAACGGCTGGAGAATGTATCCCAGAGAAAGGTGCTGCTGCTCTGTCCGGCTATCGTCTCCGGGCAGGAAGATACAGCTGAAGACAATTTTGCAGGCAGGCGCTGAAATCTTTTTTGCGAAGTTTATAGATGCCCATGTCTGGATGTCGCGGTGCGTACCGGATCGGGAATGGCCACCTGTATTTGCGGAATACGGACAGATGGTGCATCGGCGGGCTCACTATAGAAGAATGCCCATGGCGCGACAACCCGCAGGCAGTTGAAGCGGTCTTCGACGGCGCCACAAACTGTGAGGAAGATTATCTACATGGCAATCGCTGTTTTAAAAATGCTGACCGACACCACCTGGTACCTGGCCTTTATGGCTCCGATCCTGGCAGCTTTGCCCGATGTGGCCGAATGGGCTCTTCTTATGGTGCCGGTTCTCTGGATTCTTTATCTGGCCCTCTTCTGGAAAAAGCGCGACTTTATCTCTGACATTCAGGATATGGTTCTGTTCGAGGCCAGATTTCTCCTTGTCGTCGGTGTCGTGGAACTGTGTTTTATCGGGCCGTCCAGATGGCAGACGCTGTGCAGCCGTCCTGTACTTTTGTTTTTGATTTTCGGGATTTTCCTTTTGCGGGCAGGCCGTATCGCCGAAGCGCCCGGGGAAAAACGCGGTTTCTGGAGCACCAGCGGTATTTCCCTGCTCGCGGCACTTTCGGCCGCGGCGGTGCTCTCTTCTAAAACTGTCCGGGATAGTGTGCTCTGGCTCCTTCAAACCATTTACAATCATCTGATTACCCCGTTGCTGGAGGCTTTTTTCTGGCTGTTCGCAGGATTCTGTTCGATTCTGGTCACTCTCTTTTCCATGCTTTTTTCCATTTCCATCTCGACTGAGAACCAGGAAATTATGGAGCTGGATCTGGAAAACCCGCTGGAACTGGAGGAAGCTTCTACCGTCCAGACACCCCTGCCCGTAAAGTTTATTGGATATCTTCTCCTGATTCTGGCAGCCGCGGCGATTCTGTTCTATCTCTACCGCAGGCTTGCCGGCAATGCGGGCGGATGGAAGCTGCGGGCAGCGGGCAGCATCACAAGAAGTCCGGACGGAGAAAACCCGGACTCGTCCGAACGCCCCGGCCTCTTTGGCCGGAGACGGAATGTGCGTTACTATTACAGAAAATTTCTGCGGCTCTGCGTGGAAAAAGGGCTGGATGCGGAGCGTCCTCTGACAAGCAGTGCCGTACATAACTATGCTATTTTATACTGGGATGAAGAAAAATCCGGGGAATTCCGGGATCTGTACCGGCGCGCGCGCTACGGAGGCGAACCGGAGGATGACGACGTCAAACGGCAGGCGAAGGAGCTGTACCAGAGCTTTCTCTCGGCCGGCACAAAGTAGATAGAATACGTTTGCGAGGGCGAGTACCTTTACGACGGACAGTTTTCCCACAATGCAGACGAACAAAGTTATTTCAGGCAGTTTCCTCCGTGTCAGCTCCCTCCGTGTTATCATAATTCCGATCATACCATTTTACATTTTCCAGGGATGTCTTCAAATGATCCTCCATCGCTATTTTGGCTCCTTCAACATCGTGCTGTTCAAGTGCCGCCATAATTCGTTCATGCCGGATGCAGGCATCTTCAATGCCCCCTTTTCTGAAGATCCCCTTTTCAATCATTGCGAGCCAGACGTCCTTGAGTGCTGTAATCATAAGCAGATTCAACGGGTTGCCCGCAGCTTCGGCAATCGCAATGTGAAATTCAAAATCAGTCTCTCTTCTTTCATTGATACTGAGATCCTTGTTTTCCATCTTTGACAATAATTCTCTCATATGGTGCAGCTGTTCCTCAGTACAGCACCTGGCTGCCCGCTCCACGCCATAGACCTCCAATAAAATACGTACGTCATAAATCGCCCATGCGTCAATTTCATCCATCAAAATGTAACGGTAAATCAAGGAGGACAGCTTCTGAGGGTTTGGTTTTGTCACATAGGCTCCCACACCATTCTGCGAATCGACAAGGCCTCTTTCCTTCAGGATCTTCATCGCTTCTCTCACAACATTTCTGCTGACACCAAATGAATCCGCGAGCTCCTGTTCCGCCGGAATTTTTGCGCTTTCCGTCCATTCCTGATTTGTCCCATCTAAAATCAGTTGTTCGACATAATCCGCGATTTGTTCACTTAGATTCACCTTGTTAAAAGAGCGCAATTCTTTTGTATCTTTCATAAGTCATTCTGCCCCCCTGAGTTTCCTGTTATTTCTGAATTTCAGCCAGTTATCTTCTCATGCTTTCATTCATCATACCAAATTCTTCTTTTTTGTAAATAAAGTAAATAAACGAGTTCCCCCTGGATTCCATTCATTTACATTCAGGAGTCCAGGCGCGGAAACCGAATCTGCCAGAAGGCAATGGTTCTCCGCTTCCATGTATAGGTAATAAAAACATCCGTCCCCTTTGTCACGATCGCCGGATAGGAAAACTCCGCTTCGATCATATTGCGGTCGCAGGGAACGTAGTCCAGAATCTGCGGTTCCCCAAACGTCTCCCCATTGTCTGTCGATACGGCAAACGCTATCGGAGTTCTTGCAGCCCAATTTCCTGCGACCGGGTTATACACTAATACCAGCCGGCCATCATCCATACGCACAAGATCCAGTCCGCAGTTATTATTTGGAAGCGCAGTTCGTTTCGCCTGGGTCCAGCTTCGTCCCCCATCTGAAGAATCGCTTCTGTAGATCGCACCCTCGCTGCTGCGCATAAGCATGTGAACCATGCCGGCATCATCCTGCCAGAGCGATGGCTGGATCAGGCCGTTCCCGGTCATTTCATCCCAATTCACAGGCACAGGCTCACTTTTTTCCCATGTCCTTCCATGATCGGTGGAGCGATCCGTAAAGCAGTACCAACGCCCTCGTTCCATTGAAGCAGGCGCAAGCAGGGTTCCATCCTGCAAAAGGATACATTTGTTTTTCACCGGACCTCTTCCGCCAAAATCTCCCGGAACCAGCTCTCGTTCTTCCCCCCATGTCTCACCGAAATCAAAAGATTCCTTAACCATGGTCTGCCAGTCAGGGATCTCATTTCCTACCTTATAAAAAAGAACGAGCCGATCCTGCTGCGCAAGGAGTACCGGATTCCAACAGGGAACATTTTCTCGATCCGCTGCCTGTATCGGTTTGCTCCATTCTCCTCCACTTTTTTTAGAAAACCATATCGCCACATTTGCAGCTTTCTCATGATCCCCGCCAAACCACGCAGCCGCCGGATTCCCATCCGGCAGCAAACAGATTGTAGATGCATGGCATTGCAAAAACGGCGCACTTTCAGATTGAAAAATATGCTGATGATTTATAATCTGGTATCTCACAGAAGTCTCCTCCTAAATCGAGTTTACTTTTCTCCCATCTATAGTAAACGACTTTAGTCGCTTTACTTTGCGCCAGACGCGAGGCTGCGCAAGCAGCCATTCCCTGCGCGTCTGTGTGCATCCTTTATAGTGAATAACAAAAGAATTTTGTCGTTCACTATAAATACTCACATTCCATCCGTTCTGTGATGTTCCGCAGCATCCTCATCTCCAGCTTATAAGTCTCTGTCAATTCGGAATCGTCCTTAGCCCTGCATTTTGTTGTAATCGGTATTCCTTCCTGCCGAAGATAATACTTCGCATTGACAGGGTAAAGCTGTCTCTCAATAAGAGCGCACATCGTAAGTTCTTCTTCCAGGTTCCGCATCCTCTCCTCTCTGTATCTCCTGCATAATTCTACATACAGCCGGCACTGCATATTTGCCATAACACCGCTGTAGCCTACCGCTCCGGCTTTTAAAGATTCCAACAGTGTAGCTGAATTCGCATTGTACAATTGAAGATTTGTCCCTTTCATGACTTCCAGCTTCTTCCTGATGCTTTCCATATCACAGCTGGTATCTTTCAGAAAATAAAATCTGCCTGTATGTGCGCACCACTTTGTTACTTCCGCAGACAGAATCCTCTTATATGGGTAAGGACATTCATACAGTCCCAGCCTGATATGTTCAGGGATCTGCTTCAGCAGCCATTGCATCCGATCCAGCCAGACTTCGTCTGATTCCGTCTGGTCTGCCAGACGATTGGTGATCAAAATTACAGCGTCCACTCCTGTCGAACCCATTCGTATAATAGAATCTGCCTGCTCTCTCAGATCATCAGCCACATGTCCGGACGCAATCACCGGCACACGTCCCGCTGCCTTTTCAACCACAAATCGCGCGATATCTTCGCTTTCCTTGCCAGACAGGTAAAACATCTCGCTTGACTGTGTTACTGCAAAAAGGCCGCTAACCCCTTCCTTGATATACCAGGTAATCAGTTGATCCAATGCTTCATAATCTACTTCGTTATTAACAGTAAAGGGGGTTAACATAACCGGCCATACACCTCCGGGAAATACCAGGCTCATCTCTTTTCTTCCTCCGATTTTTCTCTCTTGCTGTTTACCTGTTCACCTATTCTACAGCTGAACAGTTTATTTGTAAATACCTCAGGTTTCACAAAATATTCACCTTTCATTTGTAAATTTTTCACAATTCGCAATGTACTCACAGGTGTGTATAATCGACTACTTCTAAGAAAGGGGCTAAATGATATTTTACGCAGAAAAAGCAGCCCAAGGCTGCTTTTTCTCTGTTTTTTCACTCCTTTTCCACCGCCCGCCTGATCAGGCAGTCCTTGCCAAGAAACGCCGCGCCATAGCAGAGTACCGTCCGAAAGCCCTCCATGCGCAGATTCCCCGCATACTGCATCCTCTCAATTTGATCGAGCGCCTCCTGGCATTCGCTCTCCAGGGTAGCGCCTTTCTTTTTTATGGAAAGCCCGCCCATGCAAAATCGCCTGGCGGCGATGGGCGGGCCTGCGTCCTCGATTCGCAAAAGCGAATCGGGACAAGAGCCCGGCCATTTCGCCTCAATCACGATCGCGCGTCTGCGGCGGCGCTCTTTGATCGTAATGTCCGCCCGTCCTTTCCCCTGCTCCGAGTTCGACTTTACCTCATAGCCCGCTCCGGAGAACATCCCGGCGACGAATGCGTGGTAAAAATCCTCTTTGTAATCATAATAACTGATGGTATCGAAGAGAATGTCGGAGACGTCCTCGGTCAGCTTCTCGTCTTCCCCATCCCACCATTCTCTGAAAAGCTCACTGCGGTCTCTGGCTTTGACGGAAGCCTCAAACCATTCCTGCACAGTGTCTTTGAAAACCGATTTTACCTCTTCATTCGGGATGCGCAGAGAAGTTTTCCCCTCCTGCGGAGTCATTCCCTCCGGCAGCTCTTCCGGCAGAACCTGCGTTAAATAGCCGGTCAGATAGAGAATGCTCCATAAATTGTCTTCAGAAGAAGGCGCAATATCGTAGGTCAGATCCTCCCGAATCCGCTCCTGGATCACACCCCCGGAGAGCAGGATTTCAAATTTATCATTTACAAACATGTCCGGAAGGTCAATAAAACGCCGGATGATGTTGTTGTGGCTCGTGTCCAGCCAGTGGTTGCCGGGTCTGGCTTTTTTATTATAGTTCAGATCCAGCACATGGCACAACACATCCCAGGGGCAGTAAATTTCCATATTGCCAAAGCGATAGCCGTCATACCATCGTTTCACTTCGGGCAATGCTTCTAACAAATCCGCATCCGCGAGGATCTGTGCCACTTCTTCCTCTGTAAACCCAAAGCAGTCCTGGTATCTGACATCCGAGATCGAGTTAGAGACAAAATTATTCGCTCCGGTAAAAATACTTTCTTTTGCCACTCTTAAACAGCCGGTCACCACGGCAAACTTGAGGTTCGGATTAGATTTCCAGGACATCCCCAGAAGCATACGGATGACATTCAGCATCTCGTCATAGTAACCATTATCACTGGCCTTCGCCAGAGGAACATCGTACTCATCGACAAGCAGGATGACCTCCTTCCCATAATGGGCACACATCATACGAAGCAGAAGATCCAGTGCGTTCTTAACCTCGGCAAGCTCAGCCTTACGCGAATGCAGTCTGGAAAACGCTTCTCCATCTTCTGGATCGACCTTGTCGCTTGTCTTCAGATAGTAGTGTTCCTTGCAGAGATTCGCGATCACCTGCCGCAGCATATCGTATGCATCCTGGAAATCACGCCCATTCACATCCTTCAGTGTCACAAACAGCACCGGCCACTGGTTCAACCATTGTAGACAGAGATCCTTATTTCTGGAAATCTCAAGTCCCTCAAAAAGCTCACGGCTGTCTTTGCGGATATCAAAAAAACTCGCGAGCATGCTCATCGCCAGCGTTTTCCCAAAACGCCTGGGACGCGTGATCAGGTTCACCTGAAATGGAACACTCATCATCTCACTGATCAGATGAGTCTTATCAACATAGTAACAGTGTTCTTTACGTACTTTTTCAAAAAGATCTATGCCATAAGGCAGAGGAATCATTGCCATCCACACTCCTTTCATCCGGAACATCTGACTTTTCTGTAAATCTGAGCCGCAGCCTGACCAATATCTTCACGTTTTTTTCGATTCTAACATACAAAGTCATGAGTTGCAAGATGAAATGCGGGATTGACGGCGTAAATTTACTGTAGGAATCATAGTGACAGAGACTGCCAGAAATGT
>JAJQBS010000024.1 GCA_021203145.1 Lachnospiraceae bacterium
ATGAAGTGATAACGAGAGAATATATTAAGCGATGATATGAACTGTAATTATAGAAAGTTTGATTTTATGGTTGAAATTTTCTGCTATAGATGATATCTTATTACCAAGAGAGAAACAACCACCCACAAAGTGGTTAGCCTCGAGGTTGATATAAGCCTACCTGTACTGGCCAAGTGACAAGGTAGGCTTATTTATTTTCGCTTGTTAGTCCTATCTATATAGGCAAGCAGCGCTATCAGGAATGACCCACCAAGAAACAGCAGGCTTAAAACTTCATATGTATCCATCAGCACCACCGTTTCCGCTTCGCTTCGGTCGTTGCCAAACAGGTGCCACTGGCACCTGGCAACCCTCTATTTCTAGTATGGGAGGCTTACCACCTTGCAACATGGTTGTTTCCTGCCGATACTATATCACAACTCTTTATCTGGTTCAATCAAAAAATAGGCACTGAAAATTGCGGAAATATCTGCAGAAATGCTGCTATTTTCGCGTAATGGCAAATCAAATTACAAGTCTAAAAAAGCCGCAAAAACTCTGAAAATTTCACACAATTCAAAAATATCTAAAAATAACGCTTGACAAATCATGACTTAAAGGAGAACTGCTTCGTGATATTGGGAATTATCTGGAGATGATGGGCTATAAGGTCATTGTCCTGAACCTGGTCGATATGGATGCGTCGGACGGATACAATCCTTTTGTCTACATCCGCTGCGACGAAGATGTGACGAAGCTGATCACGAACCTGATTGCGAACACGACACCGAAAGGCTCGACGCCGAATGACCCGTTCTGGGAGCGCTCGGAATCGATGCTTCTGCAGGCGATCTTTCTGTATGTCTGGTATGAATTCCCGAAGCAGGGCAGGACTCCGAACTTCCGGGGTGTACTGGAACTTCTGAACAAGGCGAAGGTATCCGATGATGAGGAGAATCATTCGGAACTGGATGACCTGATGTACCAGCTTCCGGAAGATCATTCGGCGCTGATCACGTACAAAAAAGTCTGCACCGGCGCGGCTGATACGATCCGTTCGATTATCATTTCCGCGAATGCGCGTCTGGCGTATCTGCAGAACCCGAAAATCCTTCGCATCCTGGATAATGATGATATTGATATCCCGGCTATGGGCGAGGGCGTTTATGAGAACCCGGATCGGAAAGTGGCGTTGTTCTGTGTGATACCGGACAACGACAAGTCTTACAATTTCCTTGTAGGAATGCTCTACAGCCAGATTTTCCAGGAACTGTACTATATCGCCGATCATAAATACGGTGGCGGACGATTACCTGTCCCTGTTGCATTATGGATGGACGAATTTGCAAATTGCGCCTTGCCAGACGGGTTTCTGGAAATCCTGGCGACCTGCCGAAGCCGCGAAATTTCCTGTAATATCATCATCCAGAACCTTGCGCAGCTGAAAACGCTGTTCAAGGACAGCTGGGAGAGCATCACAGGAAACTCAGATATTCTCGTGTATCTTGGCGGCAATGAACAGAGTACACACAAATTCATTTCAGAGATGCTCGGCAAGACGACGATTGATAAGAAATCGTCCGGAGAAACACTTGGTAATCACGGCTCCAGCAGCCGAAATTATGATGTGCTGGGGCGCGATATCCTTGATCCGAGCGAGGTTCGAAAAGTGGACAATAAGAAGTGCCTGATTTTTATCAAAGGTTTCGACCCGATTTACGATGATAAGTATCATACGGCGGAGAAGGAGGAATATAAACTTGCCATGAAACTCGGCCCATACGAGCATAAAAAAAGGCAATGGCTGCAGGAAGGCAGGGACATCTTCTATATAAATGGCCCGAAGGGCGGCGGGAATCCATATGAATCCATGTATTATCAGGTGGAGAACTATCTCGGCATCTTCGAGGATTCTACCGCTTACGAAGAACTCAAAAAGCTGTCGGATTATGGGGAGGAAAACCAGCTTGTTCCGGTAGGTGATGGCTATATTTATCAGAATAAAATCCTGTATCCGGTTATTTCCAGGAATACAGTGCCGGTAAAGACAGGCTTGGGACGCCTCACAAAGCATCCAGTAGTAGGATATTCCTACAAAGGGAAGGCAGTTCTTGTGGATTCAGAAGTGGTAAAAGAAATTTTCACACCACTGAACCGTATGACGTGAGATTTGATCAAATCCGATATAGAAGAATGGTTTGGATGAAAGCGAGGATAATGCTATTGAGTGAAAAGAAAACGTTAGAATTTGACTGGCAGTTCGGACAGGAAGAAGTTTCATTGCGAGTGGCCTCGTATATGAAGAATAACAGTCTTTATGTGGGATTGATTTGCAGGACGGAGTACGGCCTGGAGCCATTTGGAGATATGACGGTCAATCTTCCTGTCAGTGATATGGTCCCATTAAAATCGAACGAGGCCTATATCAACGGTGACATGTCAAAAAGCCTGCTGGCATTTATCCAGAAGAATAGGCTTGGGACAGTTCTTCAGGAAGTAGGCTATTCAGGTTATGGACAATACGCGAAAGTAGCATTTGCTGAGGAGAGCCGCGCATGCAGAATTGTGCTTCGCACAATGGCGCGGCCTACGTCCATGATTTGCGCAGCAAATCACGGACAAAATATGGATCGTCTGAAGGAATTTGATCCCGCCGGCGTGGAACGCCATCTTCAACAATACAGCAGAAATAATAGGGAAGCTAAGGAAACGAACAGGACGGAAGATTCGCATAAGCGGAAAAGGACAGGCCGATGACATCCGGGCAGATGGGAGAAACGACGACAATGGCAGTGAAAACAGATTTACGGATAATGACGGATAGATGGGAGCGGATATCATGCAGGAAATAAAATATCTGACGGAAAAAGATATGGAATATTTTTATAAGCTGGAAGAGCAAGGCGAAGCAGTAATCATTCGTCTGGAGCCTGAACAGCTTCTTTCGCTTGATCTTTCAGAACTGGACAGACGAAAAACGAATGCTGACAGCGAGATCAGCGAGGAGGAAGTCAGACAATGGTTGCAGCAGCATTCTTCAGAATTGCGACAGAGGTATGAAGAAAATGAAGCGGTATTGCAGGAGAACCGGCAGCTGAGAGATGCACTTGGAGAAAATGAAAAAACAAATGCCGATATTAGCAATCAGGATATAGCTTCCGGCAGGAGTGCGTTGCAAGAAGGAAGAGGAGGGAAGCAGACTTTGGTCAGACGGCTGCAGGAAGTGCGGCTGAACGAAGAACAGACGGAAATCATAGATTATGCGATTGAAAAGGGGATGGGAGAGGCACAGCTCCTTATTTTACTCAGAGATGGGTGGACAACAGATGAGATGCGCAAGCTATGTGAGATGCTCCTGCAGAAATCTTTTGGCTGATTCCATCAGAAAAAACGAAAATAAAAAAAGTCGGTGCATAACCCGCAGCTGTCGAAAATCTTCTGCTTCGACGGTTGCGGGTTTTTTTTATGCGCAGGCATATCCCATGCGAAGCGTGAGATGCCCACATCCACAATCAGAGATTGTGGACATAACCCGGCGAGGTGTATTATGGCTGGATAAAGCCGCACCCGGCGCGCGCGGGGCGAGTAAGAGCCGACAAGTCGCCTCCTACTTGATTTGAAATAATGCCATGATTGCGTGCTGCCGTGCTGTTGATTGCACATTGATTTTTATTTGTCTGTGGAAGAATGGATGAATTTATGATAATATTGCATCACGAAAGAAGCAGGACATCTATGAGGAAGGATATGATTTTTATGGAAACGGATGAAACGAATAAGACAGAAAATAACCAGGCACAGCTTGAAGCATCATTCGGAATAGCTCTTGTAGATGCGTTGCCGGTCATATGTTTCAGTATTTCGATAGCCCTGATTGCGTCAATGTATGATTCAGCAGTATTTTTGGTCGGCGCACTGTTGTGCATCATAGCCGGTCTTGGAAAAGTCCTGTGGAAATTAATACTTGCTGCTGCTCATAAGGATATTCAACTGTTATACAGGCAGTTTCATTATCTGATGCCGGGCGGTTTTGTACTGATTCTCCTTTCCCTGATTATCAGCCGTCCGTCCTTGTCAGAACTGTGGAAAAATAGTTCCTCATTTCCATGCAATATCCTGTTTCTGTTAGCTATAGTTGGATTTGCTGTGATGGGAATTCTTGGCGTAAAGATGAGTGCATCGGATAAACGAGCAAACTGGATCGAGCAGCTGGTAAACCTGGCAGCGCAGCTTTGTATTTTGCTTGGAGTGCTGATGATCTGGTACGCGAGCGATTACTACAGGGCTGATGCGGAAGTCACAGAATATCTGGAAAGCAGCGGCAGTGTAGAGGTGATCGAGATAGACAATGGACTCTATTTTGACGGAGAAGGAGAGGACAACGCAATTATTTTCTATCCGGGAGCGAAGGTTGAGTATTCGGCATATGCACCGCTGATGATGAAGCTGGCGGAGAATGGCGTGGACTGCTTTTTACTCGAGATGCCTTACAACATGGCTATTTTCGGTATTAACAGAGCCGATGACGTGATGGAAGAGTATGATTATGAGCATTGGTATATCTCTGGTCATTCTCTTGGAGGCGCAATGGCTGCGTCCTATGCGGTAGAAAATACAGGTAAGCTGGATGGTGTTATCCTGTTGGCTGCCTACGCAACAAAAGACCTGGGAGATCTTGCGGTGCTTTCCATTTACGGCAGCAATGATGGTGTCCTGAGTATGGAAAAGGTCGAAGCTGGAAGAGAGTATTCGACAAATTACACCGAAATATGTATAGAGGGCGGCTGCCATGCGTGGTTTGGTTATTACGGAGAGCAGGACGGTGATGGAACGGCTTTGATTTCCAGGGAGGAACAGTGGCAGCAGACCGTGGATGCGGTGCTGGATATATTTTAAAATATTTAAAATATTTACGTTGAAGTTCTCAATCCATGATTGAATTCAGCTGAATCGATTGTTATAATCTTTACAATATTTGGAACATACGCTGTGGCTTTAAAAGTCATCTTAAAAATATGTATGGCGTTGGACTGTACGATGGGTGACAATATGGAAATCATTCCTGACCAGTCTAAAAAGGGATAAGAGAAAAGAGGATTGCAATGACAAATGATAAAATAACCGAAGTCGGTGTCAATATCGCGGAAAAAGCGACAATGATCTGGAACGTGGCGGATATGCTCCGCGGTCCGTTCAAACCCCACGAATACGGACTGGTCATTCTGCCCATGACTGTGGTGAAGCGGTTTCATGACTGCCTGCTTCCCACCCATCAGGCGGTACAGGAGCAGTATGAGAAAGTGAAAAACCTGGCGGTCATTGACGGATTTCTGACCCGCGCATCCGGCTATCAGTTTTACAATATCAGTAAATTTACCTTTGACTCCCTGTTGGCCGATCCGGATAATATTGAAGCAAACTTCCGGGATTATCTGGCCGGGTTTTCAGCGAATGTGCAGGATGTGCTGGCCAAATTTGATTTTGACAATATCATTCGGCGCATGGTGGAGAGCAACACCCTCTATCTGGTTATCAAAGAGTTTAACACTCCCAAGGGATACCTCGGTCCGGATAAAATCAGCGCCGTGGACTGCGGCTATATCTTTGAAGATCTGGTACGCCGGTTTTCTGAATCTTTCGGTGAAGAAGCCGGGGCACACTTTACCAGCCGGGACATCATTTACCTGATGACCGATCTGCTGCTTTCTGATGCAAACCTGGCGGATACTTCAAATATCACTGTATACGATATGGCAATGGGAACTTCGCAGATGCTTTCCTGTATGGAAGAACGCATTCATGCCCTGAACAGAGATATTGAGGTCACCTGCTTTGGGCAGGAGTTTAATCCCTCCACCTATGCCATTGCCAAGGCCGACATGATGATCCGCGGAGGCGATCCCAACAATATGCGGTTTGGGGACACGCTTTCCGAAGACCAGTTTCCCGGATATACGTTTCAATACTGCATTTCCAATCCGCCTTTCGGCATCGACTGGAAGCGGGAACAGAAAGCGGTAGAAGCAGAGGCAAAAAAGGGCGAACAGGGGCGTTTTGCGCCGGGATTGCCGAAGATTTCCGACGGACAGCAGCTCTTTGTGCTGAACGGGCTGGCAAAGCTGGCCCCGAACGGCAAAATGGCGATCATTCAAAATGGCTCCCCCTTGTTCTCTGGCGACGCGGGCAGCGGCCCCAGCAACATCCGGCAGTACATTTTGGAAAATGACTGGCTGGACGCCATTATCCAGCTTTCTACTGATCAGTTCATGAATACGGGTATTTCCACTTATATCTGGATTTGCAGTAAGGACAAATCTGCTTACCGTGCCGGAAAGGTGCAGCTTATCGATGCGTCTCACTGCTTCGAACAGCGGCGGAAATCCATTGGCAACAAGCGCAACGATATCTCTGACTACTGCCGGGAACTGATTGTGCAGGCGTATGGCGAATTCCGGGACGATGCTGTTTACGGCGAAAAGCCAGGCGTCTATTGCCACAGCAGGATTTTCGACTCCGTGGAGTTTGGTTACAACAAGATTACGGTGGAGCGGCCTCAGCGGGACGAAAACGATGAGATCGTCCTTAAGAAAGGCAAGCCCGTGGCAGATGCTGCCCTCCGGGATACAGAAAACGTGCCGCTGACCCAGGACATCGACCGCTATTTTGAGCGGGAAGTGCAGCCCTACGCCTCTGATGCATGGATCGATTACAAAAAGACGAAGGTGGGCTATGAAATTCCCATGACCCGGTACTTTTATGAATACGAGCCGCCGGAACCGGTGGAGAACATCGTCGCCCGTATCCAGGCATATGAAAAGGCCATCTCCGCTGCCATGAGTGATTTGTTTCCGAAGGAGGGGTGAGTATGGGGAGAGCTATGAAAGATAGTGGAGTAGAGTGGATTGGGGAGATACCGGAAGAATGGAATCTTGGCAGAATAGGTGAAATATATGCAGAACGCAAGATAAAAGTAAGCGATACAGAATATCCACCCTTGTCAGTAACGATGAAGGGAATTGTGCCACAATTAAGCACAGCGGCAAAAACAGATGCACATGATGATAGAAAGCTTGTCTGCAAAGGAGACTTTGCAATCAACAGTCGTTCCGATCGTCGAGGCTCTTGCGGTATTTCTAGTTATGATGGTTCTGTTTCTTTAATAAACACGATTCTGAGGCCAAGGAAAGACATGAATCCCAGATATTATAACTGGCTTTTTCACACTTCTATGTTTGCCGATGAATTTTACAAATGGGGGCATGGAATTGTTGATGATCTTTGGACAACGAATTGGCAGGATATGAAGAATATTTTTATCCCTATTCCTTCTGCAAACGAACAACAAATTATTGCATCCTTTCTTGATGGCTTGTGTGCTCAAATTGATTCTGTACTAGAAAAAACTCGCAGTACCATTGAGGAGTATAAGCTACTGAGACAGACGGTCATCACCCAGGCGGTTACAAAAGGCGTGCGTGGTGAAAGACTGATGAAAGATAGAGGAATTGCATGGCTAAAAAGCATACCATCAACATGGAAAATAGTCCCAATTAAATATTTTATTGATATTCTGGCGGGGTATGCGTTTTCAAGTGATGATTTTGATACTAATACAGGAATTCCGCTCTTGAGAGGAGTCAATGTAACACCTAAAGGCATAAGATGGAATGATGTGGTATTCTGGAATAAAAATGTAGACGAACAACTTGAACCTTATATGCTTCGAGCAGGTGATTTAGTCCTAGGTCTTGATAGGCCTTGGATTTCAGAAGGGACCCGCATTTCATGGGTTTCCGAAAAAGATATACCGTCCTTGCTGCTTCAACGTGTATGTCGAATTAGGGCAAAAGATGGGATTTTGCCTGCCTGGATATATTATTGGCTGTCAAACCCGCTGTTTATGGAAACATTATTAACTGATACCACAGGAATTAGTGTTCCGCACATTAGTACTGGACAAGTAGGCAATTTTCTTATTTCGTTGCCATCAATTCAGGAACAGAAAGAAATCGTCGTTTATCTCGATGAAAAATGCATCGAGATCGATGCCCTCATCACCCAAAAAAAGCAGCTCCTGACGGAACTGGAAAATTACAAAAAATCTCTGATTTACGAATATGTCACTGGGAAGAAGGAGGTTCCTTCATGAGTATTGACAACACCACCGAGAAACAATTTGAATCTGATATCGAAGCCTTCTTTTTGTCCCCTGCCGGCGGCTATACGAAGGGCGTGGATACCTATGACCCAAAGCTGGGCTTCTATGTACATACTCTCATTGACTTCATTCAGCGTACACAGCCCAGGGAGTGGGCCAGGTTTGTCAACCAGAACAAGCTGGAACCGGAGAGAAAATTCTGTCTTGCATTGGATGCCGCCTGCGAAAGCCAGGGGCTTATCACAGTCCTGCGCCACGGTTTCAAGCACCGGGGAATCACTTTCCACATTTGTTATTTTCAACCAGAGTCTGATCTGAATCAGACTGCGGCTGCTCAGTATGCTGCCAATGTGACGGAAGTATATCGCCAGTGGCACTATTCTGCTGACAATAATAATTCTGTGGATATGGTGCTGGTGCTGAATGGGATTCCACTTTTCGCTTTTGAGCTGAAAAATCAGTACACCGGGCAGACGGCGGATCATGCACGCCGCCAGTGGATGTATGATCGTGATCCGAGGGAGATCTGTTTCCAGTTTGATCGGCGTATTTTGGCTTATTTTTGTGTTGACCATACAGACGTGTGGATGACGACCAGGCTGGCGGGCAAGGACACCTACTTTCTCCCCTTCAATCAGGGCAGCAACGGCGCTGGAAACGATGGCGGCAAGGGGAACCCGCCGAATCCCAATGGCTATCCAACTGCTTATCTGTGGGAAGAAGTCTTCCAGAAAGACAGCATGATGGACATTCTTCAAAAATTTATCCATTTGCAGGTCAAAGAAGAGAAAAAGCAGACACAGGACGGCAGCGAAAAGGTGGTTCGCAGGAAATCTCTGATCTTTCCACGGTATCATCAGTTAGATGTGGTTCGTAAGATGATTGCGGATGTACGAGCCAATGGTGCCGGTTATAATTATCTGGTGCAGCACAGCGCCGGTTCCGGCAAGTCCAATTCCATTGCCTGGACGGCCTACCGCCTGGCCTCCCTGCACGATAAAGACAGCAAAGCGATTTTCAGCAGCGTGATCGTGGTGACAGACCGCACGGTGCTGGATGCGCAGCTGCAGGAAACTATCGCAGGCTTTGATCATACCATCGGTGCGGTGGAGACAATCGGAGAGAACAAGAATTCCAAAGATCTGCGGGACGCTATTAACAATGGTGTTCGCATTATCGTTACCACTTTACAGAAATTCCCGGTCATTTACACGGAAGTGGACAAGGCCAACGGAAGAAATTATGCGATTATCGTGGACGAGGCACATTCCTCTCAGACGGGTAATTCCGCTTTGAAGCTAAAAGCGGCGCTGGCTGATACGGAAGAAGCGTTAAGGGAGTATGCAGAGCTGGAAGGAAAAGCGGAGGAAGAACTTGACCCGGACGATAAACTGATGCGGGAGATGGTTGTCCATGGAAAACACAAAAATCTGTCATTTTTCGCTTTCACTGCTACTCCCAAGGATAAGACGCTGGAACTGTTCGGAACAGAACGTGAGGACGGCTGCTTTCATCCCTTCCACATTTATTCCATGCGGCAGGCGATAGAGGAAGGATTTATTCTGGATGTACTCCAGAACTATATGACTTACGATACCTGTTTCAAAATTGCCAAGACGATTCCGGACAACCCGGATGTGCCGTCGAGCCGTGCGGCAAAACTGATTCGGAAATATCAGGAGCTTCATCCATACAATATCAGCCAGAAGTCGCAGATCATTGTGGAGACCTTTATGGAAACCACAAGTAAGAAAATCGGCGGCAGGGGGAAGATGATGGTGCTCACATCGTCCCGGCTGGCGGCAGTACGGTATTTCCACGAGGTCAAGCGCTATATTCGTGAGAAAAAATATGCCAACATTGATGTGTTGATCGCGTTCTCCGGCGCTGTACAGGATGGGGATGAAGAGTATACAGAACCAAAGCTGAATGTCCGTGCGGACGGCAGCCGCATCAGTGAAGAACAGACGAAAGCAGAATTCCATGACAACTTCAATGTGCTGATCGTAGCAGAGAAGTATCAGACGGGATTTGATGAACCGTTACTGCATACCATGATTGTGGACAAGAAGCTGAAAGGCGTGAAGGCGGTGCAGACTCTTTCCCGCCTCAATCGCACCTGCCCCGGCAAAACGGATACCTTCGTGCTGGATTTTGTAAATAAACAGGAGGATATTTTAGAGGCGTTCCAGCCATTTTACCAGGAGACGTATTTGCAGCAGGAGGTCAATGTTGACCTGATCTATCAGACGCAGCAGGAGCTTCGTGGATTTGCTATTTACAGCGACGATGATATTGCGGCTTTTTCCAAGGTTTATTTTGCAAAAGGCGGTCAGAGCAACAACATGGGGAAGATGACCAGTGTACTTCTTCCTGTTGCTTCCCGCTACAACCAGAAAAATGAAGAGGAAAAGTATCAGTTTCGTCGTCAGCTTCGCAGCCTGATAAAGTGGTATAGCTATGTGTCTCAGGTTGTGCGTATGTTTGATAAGGAGCTGCACCAGGAATTTGTGTTCTGTTCCTATCTGCTAAAGCTGCTGCCGCCCACTTCCGGAGATCCGATAGATCTGGAAGGAAAACTCAAACTGGAATTTTACAAACTCCAGAAAACCTTTGACGGAGCAATCGCCCTTCAGCCGGACACGAAAGGTGTCTATGAACCAGCGAAGTTGAAGGGCGCTATGGGGCTGGAACAGGACGAGCCGCTGGACGAAATCATTCAGAAAATTAATGAGAGATACAAGGGGAACTTTACAGACGGAGACAGAGTGCTTCTGACTGCACTCAAGGCCAAACTGATGAGTGACAAGAAGCTGGCGAACATTGCCAGAACCAGCGATCCACAGATATTTACCGAGAGCATTTTCCCGAAAGCATTTGGAGATGCGGCAATGGAGAGCTACGCGGAAAGTCAGGATACGTATACGACTCTATTTGAGGATCAGGGCAAATATAATGCAATCATGGCAGCTTTGGCAGAAGTCATTTACCGCGAGATGCGGAAACAGCATTAGACAGCTATTGTAAACAACAGGCAGTCTAAGGAAAGGATACAGTGACATATGACTCATGAAGAATACACAGCAGCAGCGAATCATTGGATTGAGAAAGATGCGGTTTCAAAAAAGATGCCTGCGAATCAGCTATGGTCAGCTATTGAAAACTACATTCAGGCTAATAATACCTGCGCTCTCGCAACCGGCAGCGGCAGTTTTATCCGTTGCACACCCATCGAATATGCCTGGCATGATAGCGCATTCTGGATGTTTTCAGAGGGAGGACAGAAATTTGTTGGACTGAAGAAGAATAAATTGGTCTGTCTGGCTATTTATGACCGATACGATGGTTTTGGCAAATTGAAGGGATTGCAGGTTTCGGGCAAAGCGGAAATCGTGGAGCCGTTTTCTACAGAATATATCCATGCGGCAGAATGGAAGAAAATACCGGTAGATGCATTGAAAAAGCTGCCATTCATCATGAATCTTATAAAAATCACTCCGACAGAGATCGAATTCCTGAATTCTGATTTTAAAGAGGAGGGTTATGATAGCCGTCAGCACTATGACTGCGACAGAGAGGAATCTTGATGTTTTCAGATTTTGACGTACAGACCCGTCAGATGCTGACAGGGAATCTGCTGATGATTGGATGTTGTGCCTTTTACCTGGCGTGGTGGCTGTTCGCATTTAAGCCGGAAGGCGCGGTCAAAGGTCTCCGGAGCGGGTGGCTTTTAATCCCGGCGCTGTTGTTTGGTGTGGCTGCAGTGACGCAGATCGTTCAGGGCAGCGGTGTTGTGGAGAGTGAAGCGCTTTTGTTTCCTCGAAATGCAGTGCTGATCGGCGGCGTGGTTGTCTATATCGTCCTGCTGGTTGGAACCAGTGTACTTTTAAAGCGGCAGGTAACGACAGAGCTGTTTCTAATTGTCGGATGGACGACTCTGATGTTTCTGGAACTGAACGCTCTATTTGCACTGGGACAGTTTACGAAATCAGCGGTGATCTTGCTTCTTGTCATTACATTGATCGCTGCTGTTGTCAGTATGATCTGCTATCTGCTTTATTATAATTTGGACAAGGTAAAGGGCTATGTAGATGGCATGATACCGCTTCTTCTGGTAGCTGTTATGATGGCTGTAATAACGGTAGGGGCTGTGATCTCGCACAGGTGATTTCTTGTTGATATAATCTGTGTAATCTTACGGAGGCTTCTCCGACTGCGTACAATTAGAGGAAAAACTGTGAAACAAATAAAAAAGCTGCAACAGGATGAGTTAAAGCAGATATACAAAGCGCATATCAGAGAGGACTTTCCCCGCAATGAGCGCCGGCCGTACTCGTCCATGGAGCAAATGACGAACGAAGGAAAATACGCCAGCTATGGCTATTATGACGATAACAGACTGCTGGCTTATGCCTGCTATATTCTGACAGAGGACGGTATGTATGCACTTCTGGATTATTCCCGCGAAGCAACGAGCCAAGTAGCCATGCTTGCACGGATATTTGGCGACTGCCGCGAGGGTCAAATGCCCGGAGGGTATTTGACTTTGCAGTGATTCCTGAACTGCGTGGTCATGGAACCGGCAGTGAATTTCTGCAGAAACTGGAGGACGAGCTTCCGGCCCAAAACGGTGTTTTCATTGAGACATAATGTCCTGATGCGGCAAAGACCGATGTGGAAGTAACTCTCCGCCGGAGAAGAATACATTTTTATCTTTCCAACGGCGCAGTGCTGACGAATACAAAATGCCTGCTGTTTGGCGTGGATTATAATATTTTATATATTGGACGATCTGGTATTGATTTACCAGCGGAACAGTTACATTGCTCGGTACAGGATTTGTATCGGGAAATCTACCGTCCATTTTACGGTCGGCTGTGCAAACCTTATGTGTCAAATGAAAATTAGTGTCCTTGATGCCGATGATTATTTGATCTGATTTTAGCTGACAATAGATATTAAATATAAATGGTGACGCGAATGAAAAACGATGAAAAGATGAAGAAACATCCGCCGGAAAAAGTAATCTTCATGAATATGTGTATGCTGTGCGATGGGGATCGGATACTTGCCCTGGATAAAACAGGCAGCAATTACAGCGGTACGACATTTCCCGGAGGCCATGTAGATGCCGGAGAGACATTCACAGAGGCGGTTATCCGCGAAATGAGGGAAGAAACAGGACTGACGATTCACCATCCGGTGCTGAAGGGGCTCTATCACTGGTATCGGGATGGTTTACACAACGTCGGACTGCTTTACCGTGCAGAGTCATTCGAGGGAGATTTGAAAAGCTCCGAAGAAGGACAGGTATACTGGATTACACGGGAAGAATATGAGAAAAAGGATCTGGCCGGCAGGATGCGGCAAGTGCTGCAGATCATGTATGATGACTATACCGAAGTTGAAACTATGCCGAAGAATTCTCTACAGCGTGCTTGTAGTA